>CAIXSE010000128.1 GCA_903921965.1 uncultured Thermoleophilia bacterium
CCGGCGACGATGCCGGCCGCCAGAGCCTCGGCCTCGCCCCCGTGCCTGCGGTAGTTGACGCACACGTGCCAGCCGCCTGCGCCGGCCTCGCGGGCGATGGCGGCGCCGATGCCGCGGTTGCCGCCGGTGACGATCATGACGCCGGACATGCGTACCTCCCTCGCCTCAGGCGTCGCCGGCAGGCTGGGCGGGGGTCGTCCTCGTCCCGGCGGCGTCCGCGATCGTCCGCTCAACGAACGTCTTCCAGAGAGCCAGCGCCCGCGGGATGTCCACCTTGTCTGGGTCGGCGAGCATCTGCACGGCCAGGCCGTCCGACAGGGCGACGGTGAGTGCGGCAAGATCCTGGATGACGGCCGGCGGGTCGCCACGGTCTCCCCAGAAGCCGCGCACGTTGAAGTCCCGGTACGCCTTGAGCAGCTCAGAGAGCTGTCGCGCCATCCCGGGGTCTCGCAGGACGTGGGGGAGCAGGTCGAAGTAGGCCATGTAGGAGGTCCGGTCGGCGAGCATGGCCCCGGCAGCGCCATCGATGAGCAGATCGAGCTCCGCGCGGTCCCCGGCGAGCTGCGCCAGCCGCTGCCACGCCTCCCACAGGTAGTCGTACATGAGCCAGTCGACGAGGGCGACCAGGAGGCCGTTCTTGTCGCCGAAGTAGTAGCGGATGAGCGCCTTGTTCTCGCCGGCCTCGTCGGCGATCGCCTGGACCGAGAGGGCGCGGAAGCCCGAACGCTCGAGCAGCCGGCGTGCCGCCTCCAGCAGGCGCCGCGCGGTCGGCGGCATGTCCTGTTGCAGGGACGGCGGCCCGAGCGCGGCGGGCGCGGCGGCCACGCGCCGGCCGGCCGCCGTGCCCTTGGGTGTCTTGCGCGCGGCGCCCGGCTTCGCCCGGCCGCGCTCGCCGGCCTTGCCCTGTGTCTCGTCGCTCACGTCGCCATCATAGCAGCAGCTGCGCCGAGTCGGCGACGGGATTATCCGAAGGGATAACACGGTGAGGCAGATCAGACTCTTTGTGAACTCCAGCGCAATTACGCAGGATCGCGGCGGGACTTGACAGCAGACAGCCGGCAGCGTACAAGGCTGTATTTATCCGTTTGTATAAACAGCGCTCCCGGGAGTGACGGTCGTCGGGTGCGCCGGGTGGGAAGGAGCCAGATGAGACGGGGAGCACAGAACGTCCTGCACAGCGGAGGGCTCTCCCAGACCCTCTTCACGGAGGCCGACCTCGACGACCTGCACAGGGCCACCGTCCAGGTCCTCGAGCGCGCCGGGGTCCTGGTGGAGAGCGACGAGGCGCTCGACATCTTCGCCGACGGCGGCTGCCGCGTGGACCGCGACACGCACGTGGTGAAGGTCCCGGAGCACGTGCTGGCCGACGCGCTCGCGACGGCGAAGTCGAGCTTCTGGCTGTGCGGTCGCGGCCCCGAGGACGACGTCCTCGTCGAGGTCGGCCGCACCTGCGTCTCGCCGTTCGCCGAGGGCCTGCTCGTGAACGACCTCGAGACCGGCGAGAACCGGCCCTCGACCGAGGCCGACGTGTCCGTCCACTGCCGCATCGCCGACGCCCTCGAGGAGATGGACTTCAACATCGTCTCGGTGACGGCGCGCGACGTGCCGACCGGGACGGCCGCCGTGCACAGCCTCGCGGCGGCCCTGCCCAACACCACCAAGCCGATGAACATGTCGATGACCACGCAGCACGAAGCGGAGCTGTGCATCGACATGGCCGCAGCGGTGGTGGGCGGCCGCGACGCGCTGCGCGAACGGCCGCTCGTCTACTTCGGCAGCTGCCCCGTGGCGCCCATGAACCTCTGCGAGACGCTCACCGACGCCCTGTTCCCGACGGTGCGCGCCGGCCTGCCGTTCCTCACCATCTCCATGGGCATGGCCGGCGGCTCCACGCCGATCACCCTGGCCGGCACGCTGATCGTGCAGAACACGGAGCTGCTCGCCACGTACGTGCTCACGCAGCTGGTCAACCGCGGCAACCCCTTCGTGTACGGCAACTCCACCTGCACGATGGACCTGCGCTGGGGCTCCAGCGCCGTGGGCACGCCGGAGACGGCGCTGTACCAGGCCGGCAGCGTCGCCCTGGCGACGTACTACGGCCTGCCGAGCTGGTCCGCCGGCTACTAGGCGGACTCCAAGGTGAGCGACTGCCAGGCTGGGCACGAGAAGACA
>CAIXSE010000129.1 GCA_903921965.1 uncultured Thermoleophilia bacterium
CAGCACCCGGCGCCGGAGCGCGAGCTCATGGCCATCGCCCGGGTCGGCTACCGCTTCCCGGCGTCGAGCATGGCCAGCGGCAAGGTCCTGCTCGCGCGGCTGCCCGACGCCGAGCTGCGGCGCCTGCTTCCCGCGCGCCTCGAACCCACCACCGACGGCCGCGTGAAGACGCGTGACGAGTTCCTGCGCGAGCTCGCCGAGGTCCGCCTGACCGGCCTCGGCTACGAGCGCGAGGAGCTGCGGCACGGCATCTGCGCCGTCGCCGTGGCGGTCGTCGACGTCGACGGCCGGGCGGCCTCGGTGGCCGTGCCCATGCCCGCCTCGCGCTTCGTCCAGGCCGAGCAGGACGTGACGGCGGCGCTGCTGCGCCTGCGCGACGACATCCAGACAGAGCTCGGCGGGCGCTGAGCCGGCGGCGGGGCGCGGCCGCCGCGTCGCCGGCGGTCCGGCGCGCTCGCACCGCCGGGCCCGCAGGGAGGAGATGCTCATGAACGTGTTCGACATCGCCGGGCTGCGCGCCCTCGTGGTGGGCGCCGGCGGCCTCGGCGGCGCCGTCGCCGCCGGCTTCGCCGCGCACGGCGCCGACGTGGCAGTGGCCGACGTCGACCTGGCCCGGGCCGAGCTGCTCGCCGCCCAGCTCGAGGCCGACGAGGTCGTCGCCGCCGGCGTGCGGGTGGACGTGACCGACGAGGCGTCGGTCAAGGCGATGGTGGCGGCCGCCGTGGCTGCGCTGGGCGGCCTCGACGCGCTCGTCAACGCCGCCGGCGTCACGGTGCGCAAGCGCGCCGAGGACCTCTCGCCGGAAGAGTGGCGCCGCATCATCGACGTCAACGCCACCGGCACCTTCCTCTGCTGCCAGGCCGCCGGCGTCTACATGGCGGGCTCCGGCGGCGGCGCCATCGTGAACCTCTCGTCGGTGCGCGGCCGCTACGGCGCGACCTTCGGCCAGGCTGAGTACTCGGCCAGCAAGGGGGCTGTGGACTCGCTCACGCGCTCGCTCGCCGCCCAGTGGGCCGAGTTCGGCATCCGCGTGAACGCGGTGGCCCCGACGTTCGTCGAGACCGGCCTCACGCGCACGGTGCTGGCCGACGAGAAGTTCGCCGCAGGCCTGCGCGCCAGCATCCCCATGGGGCGCTGGGCCGAGACGGCGGACGTCGTCGGCCCGGTGCTCTTCCTCGCCTCGCCGGCGGCGGCCTTCGTCACCGGCCAGATCCTGTACGTCGACGGCGGGCTGACCGCGCGCGTGTGAGCCGGGCGCGGCAGCGCCTGCCCGCCGCCGCCTGCCCGCCGCGGCGCCCGCCCGTCCGCCGCCCGTCCGCCGCCCGCCCGCTTCTCCCTGCGTGCTGGCGGCCGCGCGCGACCCGCACCGGCTCGCGCGATCCGCACCGGCTCGCGCTCGACCTGCCCCGGCTCGCGCGCCCGAGTCTTGACGCCCCCGCGCCCCTGCACTAGTGTTCGCATCACGGAATAGCTGTTCCGCATCGTGGTCACCGGGATGCGGAACGGCCGGTCAGGGATGGCGGCCCCGCGGCGGCGCACGTCGCGCGTTCCGGCCACGGAGCGGGCCCGCGTCCGCTCCACCGCCCCTCGATCGACACGGGTGTCCAGCACGGCGCCGGCCGCGTGCCTGCCGCACGGAGCGAGAGGAGAGGTTTCATGGAGCGTGAGATCTGGAGCGTCGAGAAGATCCGCAGCCTGTTCGACATGACGGGCAAGACGGCCGTCGTCACCGGCGGTTCGGGCGCGTTCGGCGGCGAGGCCGCCAAGGCGCTCGCCGCGTACGGCGCCAACGTCGTCATCACCAGCCGCCGCGCCGAGAACCTCGAGGCCACCGCCGCATCCATCAAGGAGGCCACCGGTTCCGAGGTCCTCGCCGTCTCCTGCGACTGCGTCGACCCCGACAGCGTCGAGGCCATGGTCCAGAAGACCGTCGACACCTTCGGCTCGCTCGACGTCCTCATCACCGCCGCCGGCCAGGCCAACCGCTTCCCCGCCGAGGAGTTCCCCATCGACGAGTGGGAGAAGGTCATGGACTCCCTCGTCAAGGGCACGTACCTCACCTGCCAGGCCGCCGGCAGGCGCATGATCGCCCAGGGCTCCGGCAAGATCATCACCGTCGGCTCCGTGCGCGGCGAGTTCGGCCACCCCGGCGGCTACTCGGCCTACGGCACCGCCAAGGGCGCCGTCCACCTGCTCACCAAGCAGCTCGCCACCGAGTGGGCCAAGTACCACATCAACGTCAACAGCATCGCCCCGTGCATCTTCTGGACGCCGCTCACGCAGCAGGTGATCGAGAACCCCGAGCTCAAGGCGATCTTCCTCTCGCGCATCCCGTGGGGCCGCGTGGCCGACCCGCAGGACTTCATCGGCGCCGTGCTGTACCTGTCGTCGGCCGCGTCCGACTTCGTGACCGGCGCCATCCTGGCCGTCGACGGCGGAAGCACCGCCGGCTGAGCCGCGACGCGGCGAGAGGAGGGTGACCGTGGCCAAGGAGAAGGTGGCCGTCGTCGGCGCCGGCATGATGGGAGTCGGCATCGCGCAGATCTTCGCGCTCGCCGGGCACGAGGTGGCGCTGCAGGACGCCTTTCCCGAGGCGCTCGAGCGCGCTCCCTCCTCCCTGCGCGCGAACCTCACGTTCCTGGCCGAGAACGGGCTCGGCCGGCTCGACGAGGTCGAGCCGGCCGTGGCCCGCGTCTCGGCCACAGCCGACCTCGCGGCGGCCGTCGAGGGCGCCGCGTACGTGGTCGAGTGCGTGTTCGAGGACCTCGAGCTCAAGCGCAGCGTGTTCGAGCAGCTCGACGAGCTGTGCCCGCCCGGGACGATCCTCTGTACCAACACGTCGGTGATGAGCATCACGCAGATCGCCGCGCGCGCGGCGCACAAGGAGCGTGTGGTCGGCACCCACTTCTGGAACCCGCCGTACCTCATCCCGCTCGTGGAGGTGGTGCGCACGGCCGAGGTGTCGGAAGAGGTCGTGCAGAAGACGATGACCCTGTTGCGCAGCGTCGGAAAGCGGCCCATCGACTGCAGGAAGGACGTGCCTGGCTTCGTCGCCAACCGCCTGCAGCACGCGCTGTGGCGCGAGGCCATCTCCATCGTGGAACACGGCATCGCCGACGCCGCGACCGTGGACGAGAGCATCCGCTTCGGCCCCGGCTTGCGCATGCCCATCCTTGCCCCCATGGAGAACGCCGACATGGTGGGGCTCGACCTCACCCTGGCGATCCACGAGTACATCCTGCCGCACCTCGAGGCGTCGGGGGAGCCTTCGCCGCTGCTCAGGGAGAAGGTGGCGGCCGGCGAGCTGGGCTTCAAGAGCGGGAGCGGCTTCCAGAACTGGCCGCCGGAGAAGGCCGACGCCTCGCGCCGGCGGCTCCTGGGCTACCTGGTGCACGTGCTCACCGACGAGCAGCGAGGCTTCTGACGGACGGCGGACGACGCGCCGCGGAGGGGCGCAGCGGTCCTTCCGCGGCGCGTCGCGAGGAGCGGCGTGTGGACGGACGCCGGGACGGCGTACAGGTACTGGAGCGCGCGGCGCAGCTGCTGCGCGCGCTGTCGGCCGAGCCGAAGGGCCTCACGCCGATCGAGCTGGCCGACCGCGTCGGCCTGCCCCGGTCCACGGCCTACCGCATCGTCGGGACGCTGGTGAGCGAGGGCTTCGTGCGCGTGGCGCCCGGCGGCAAGCTGTACATCGGGCCGGGCCTCATCAGCATCGCCACGGCAGGGCGGCGCGACCTGCGCCAGGAGGCCGCCCCCTACCTCGAGCAGCTCTCGCACGAGCTCCACGAGACGGTGGAACTGGTGGTGCTCGACGGGGGAGAGGCGCTGTTCACCAACCAGTACGTCTCCTCGCGCTCGCTGCGCGTCGTCGCGCAGGTAGGCGCCCGCTTCCCGTTGTAGTGCACGGGCTGCGGCAAGGCCCTGCTCGCGGCGCTGCCGCCGGAAGAGGCCGCGCTCCTCGTCCCGCGCGAGCTGGAGGCGTACACGCCGTACACCGGCCTCGATCGCGGACGCCTGCTGGACGAGCTGGAGGCGGTGCGTGCCTCAGGCGTCGGCTACGACCACCAGGAGCACACCATCGGCGTCTCGGCCGTGGGCGCCGCCATCCGCGACGCCGCGGGGGCGCTGGCCGCGCTCACCGTCGTCATGCCGGCGGCCCGCCTCGAGGGCCACGAGGACCACATCGCCGCGGCGGTGCTGCGTGTGCGCGACGAGATCCAGCGCGCCGTGGACGGCGATCTGCCCGGCGCCGGCTCCACAGGCGCCGAGTCTTGACACCGCCTTCGCGGCGCGGGTAGCGTATCCGCGATACGGCACCAAGTGTCCGACATGCGGACAGTAGCGAGGAGAAGAGAGCCCATGGGCAAGAAGGTATTCGTCGACCTCACACATCCGTTCAGCGCGGAGATCCCCCGGTGGCCGTACTTCGTGAAGCCGGTCATCGACTCCATGCATACCATGTCGAAGGGCGGCGTCCTCACGCAGCGCATCGACTGCGTGCAGCACACCGGCACCCACGCCGACGCCCCCCGTCACGTCATGGAGCGCGAGTTCAACGGCAAGCGTGCCCGCTACACCCACGAGATGCCGGTCGACGCCTACTGCGGCGACGCCGTCTGCCTCGACATCCGGATCGAGAAGTGGGGCCTCATCCTGCCGCAGCACATCGAGGACGCCTGCGAGCGCGCCGCCATCAAGCCCGAGGAGCTCAAGGGCATGGTGGTGTGCCTGAACACCGGCATGCACCGCAAGTTCGACGACTCCATGGACTACTACCAGTACTCCTGCGGCACCGGCGTCGAGGCCGGCAAGTGGTTCGTCGAGAAGCAGGTCAAGTGCGTGGCCATGGACATGCAGGCCCTCGACCACCCGCTCCACACCGCGATGGGCAAGAACGGCCCGCCGCAGATGAATCTCCGCGGCGCCTCCGGCAAGCCCATCACCGACGAGTACATCGAGCAGTTCGGCCTCGAGGCCTACGCCGAGTTCGAGAAGCCCGTCTTCATCGAGGTGTTCGGCCGGGACGCCTACGACGCCAAGTTCGGCGACCTCGAGGCGATCGGCTGCGAGGGCACCTGGGAGCCCTGCCACAAGCAGATGCTCGGCCACGGCATCGTGGGCGTCGAGAACCTCGGCGGCGACCTGGACAAGGTCAAGGGCAAGCGGTTCCGCTTCTTCTGCTTCCCGATCCGCTGGTACATGGGCGACGGCTCCATGGTCCGCTGCAGCGCCGAGATCGACGAGGACGACCTGAACGACGTCCCCGACCGCACGTACACCTACGCCGGCACCGGCTACGGCCCCGGCGCCGGCTACTGAGAAGGAGTCAGGTATGGAAGTCACCCGTTACGACGAGGCCCCGAGCTACGAGGCCCCCGGGCATTTCGACGTGTACGGCCTGCGCCTGCAGGGCTTCGAGGTCAGCAAGACGCGCAACTTCTGGATGAGCATCTCGCACTTCCTGCCGCAGGGCGGGTGCGAGTACGGCGCCACACCGCTCGAGAAGGTCTACTTCGTGCTCGACGGCGAGGTCACCATCACGACCGAGGAGGGCGAGGTCACTCTCAAAAAGTACGACTCGATCTACCTGGCTCCCAACGAGGCCCGTTCGATCCTGAACAAGACCAACTCGCCGGCGTCGATGCTCGTCGCGATGCCGTACCCCGAGCCGCGGGAGTTCTGAGAAGACCTTGAGGGGGCGGGCGCCGGGTGAGCCGACGGCCGCCCCGACCGGCACCCGCGGCGGCCGAGAGGTCACCGCGGGTGCCCGGCCGCCTCGCGGCCGCACGTCCCGACCACCTGGAGGAGGCCCCATGCCCAATCCCATCATCACGGCGGCGCTGACAGGGCCTGTCGCCACCAAGGCCGACAACCCCGGGCTGCCGGGCAACGTGCCCGAGATCGCGGCGGCGGCGAAGTCGTCGTACGAAGCCGGCGCGGCCGTCATCCACATCCACCTGCGCGACGACCGCGGCGAGATGACCGCCGACCTCGACGTCGCGAAGCGCACCGTCGAGGCCGTCCGCGAGGTCTGCCCCGGTATCGTGCAGCTCTCCACCGGCGGCCTGCAGTTCACCTACGAAGAGCGCATGCGGCTCGTCGAGGCCCGCCCGGCCATGGCCACGCTGAACCCGTGCACCATGACGTTCGGCATGGCCGAGTTCAAGAACCCGCCGAAGCAGATGATGGAGCTGGCGGCGCGCATGATCGAGCTCGGCGTGAAGCCCGAGGTCGAGATCTACGACACCGGCCACCTCGACTACATGCTGTACCTGCTCAAGAAGGAGCTCCTGGTGGAGCCGCTGCAGGTGTCGTTCGTGATGGGCGTGCACGGCGGCATGCGCGGCGACCCGGCGCTGCTCTCGTGGCTCGTGGGCGAGCTGCCG
>CAIXSE010000130.1 GCA_903921965.1 uncultured Thermoleophilia bacterium
CGACGGCCTCAGGCACGCGCTGCGCGTGCGGCCGTTCCTGCTCATGCTGCTCGTGGCCTTCATCGTCATGAGCACCTTCAACGGCGTGACGACGTGGGTCGAGCAGATCATCAAGCCGCGCGGCTTCAGCCCGACGGAGGCGGGCACGATGGGCGCCCTGATGCTCGTGGCCGGCGTGATCGGCGCGGTGGTGCTGTCGGCGCTCTCCGACCGCAGCGGCCGCCGCGTGCGGTACATGATCATCGCCCTCGCCGCCTCCATCCCCGGCATCCTCGGCGTGACCTTCGCCTCGTCGGCGCTGCTGCTGTACGCCTTCGCCGCCCTGCTCGGGTTCTTCCTCGTGGCCGTGCTGCCGATCGGCATGCAGTACGCGGCGGAGGTCGCCAACCCCACCCCGGAGGGCACGTCCACCGGCCTCATCCAGCTGTGCGGGCAGGTCTCGGTGGTCTCGGTGTACGTGATGGAGGCGCTGCGCACCGGCGACGGCTCGTTCTGGGTGTCGCTCGTCCTCGCCTCCGCCCTCATCGCCGTGATGGCCGTGCTCCTGTCGCGGCTCCCCGACCCGGGGCCGGGAAGGCGATGAGCTTCGGCGGCGTGCTCGCCGTCATGGATTTCGACGGCACGGCCACGACGGGCGAGTGCATGCCCGTCGTCCTCGACAGGTTCCTCGACGATTGGCCGGGGATGTACCTCGCGGCGCGTGCCGAGGGTCTCGGCGCGGCCGCGGCGGTGGGGCGCGGGGTCGCGGCGCTGCGCGTCCCGCGCGGCGACCTCGTGGCCGCCTTCCTCGAGGTGTCGGTGCTCAGGCCCGGCCTCGCCGGCTTCGTGGCCCGTGTCCACGCCGGCGGGGGAGAGGCCGCCGTGGTGAGCGCCGGCATCGACGAGGCGATCGAGGCGGTGCTGCGGGCCGGCGGCGTGCCGCCCGTGCCGGTGCACGCCGGCACCCTGACCGGGGACGCGGCGCACGGCTACACCCTCACTCTGGACGGCTTCGGCGACTGCCCTCTGTGCGGCCCCGGCTTCTGCAAGGGGCCGGTGGTCCGCAGGCTGCGCCGGCCCGGCTGGAAGGTGGTCGCGTTCGGCGACGGCGCCCGCGACCTGTGCATGGCGCGCGAGGCCGACCTGACGTTCGCGCGCGGCGAGCTGCTCGGGCTCTGCGAGCGCGACGGTCTGCCGGTGCGGGAGCTGACCGACTTCGACGCGGCGGGGGCGGAGCTCGAGGCGTGGGCCGCGGCAGACGGACCGGCCGAAGGCGGCCGGATTCGATAAGCTGCGGTCTCCGTCCGACGCCGAGGGGGACCATGAGCACCGTCGACACCATCGCCATCGAGGACGCCCGCATGGCGCCGTTCTTCAGCAAGATCCCCATCTCGATCGAGCGCGGGGAGGGCGTGTACGTGTGGGACGAGGAGGGACGCCGCTACCTCGACCTCACGGCCGGCTGGGGCGTGACCTCGATCGGGCACGCGCACCCGGTGATCCGGCGGGCGCTGGAGGAGCAGGGCGCCCGCATCCTGCAGAACCCGGACTCGGGCCTGACGTACTCGCCGGCGAGGGCCCGTCTTCTGGCGCTGCTCGCCGGCCTGTTGCCGGACGGCCTCACGCGGGTCTTCTTCACGAACAGCGGCGCCGAGGCCAACGACGCGGCCGTCAAGCTGGCCCGCAAGGTCACCGGCCGCGAGGGCGTCGTCGCCACCGAGAACAGCTTCCACGGGCGCACCATCAGCATGGTGTCGGCGACTGGGCAGGCGAAGCACCGCGCCCGGTTCGCGCCGCAGATGCCCGGCTACAGCTTCATCCCGTTCGGGGACCTCGAGGCGCTGGCGGCGGCGCTCGGCGCCGGCACCGCCGCGTTCATCGTCGAGCCGGTCCAGGGCGAGGGCGGCGTGAACGTGCCGTCCGAGGACTACCTGAGGCGCGCCGCCGAGCTCTGCCACGCCAACGGCTCGCTGCTCATCGTCGACGAGGTGCAGACCGGCTTCTGCCGTACCGGCCCGATGTTCGCGACCACGCCGACCGGCGCCCGCGCCGACTTCCTGACGATGGCCAAGGGCATCGCCGGCGGCTTCCCGCTGGGGGCGTTCGCCTGCACCGAGGAGGTCGCCGCGCGCTTCGAGCTCGGCGACCACGGCGGCACGTACTGCGGCAACCCGCTCGGC
>CAIXSE010000131.1 GCA_903921965.1 uncultured Thermoleophilia bacterium
ACCGTCGAGGGTGACGTGCACGACATCGGCAAGGCCATCGTGTGCGCCTACCTGCGTGCCAACGGCTACGAGGTCTGGGACCTGGGCCGCGACGTGCCGGTCGAGGACTTCGTCGACAAGGCCGAGGAGGTCGACGCCGACATCATCGGCGCCAGCGCCCTCCTCACCGCCACCATGCGCAAGCAGTCGGAGATCGTGGCCGAGCTGAAGGACCGCGGCATCCGCGACAAGTACAAGTTCGTCGTCGGCGGCGCGCCCTGCACGCAGGAGTACGCCGACTCCATCGGCGCCGACGCCTACGCGGCGGACGCCAGCGACGGCCTCAAGAAGATCGAGGAGCTCGTCAAGTAGCACCTCGGCCGGCGGCAGGCCGGCATGAACCTGCCTGAAGGGCGGCGGCCACTCGTGGCCGCCGCCCTTCGCCATAAAGAAGACTTTGTGCTGAGTGTCACGTTCACATATGGCACCTGGGCGGCCCACCCGCCGCCTTTACTTGGGGAGGTAGCCGGATGACGAGCAGACCGCACATGCACGGCGTCGGAGCGGTGCCATGAGCACCCAGGACGTCGACTCAATCGTCGAACAGGCGCTCGAGGCGGAAGAGCACGGCGGGAAGCACGACCCCCGCATCGACAAGCTCTACCGCCAGGACGTCATCACCATCTACATCTTCGTCGTCGCCCTCTGGGTCGTCCTGTGGACGGTCTTCTTCCTGGTCGCAAATCCCGAGATCACAGACGAGAAGCTCAGGTGGCTGCTCATCGGGCTCGGGGTGTTCGCCTCCATCTTCAACAGCGTCGGCATGATCTCGAACACCCGCCGGCTCAAGCACGAGGCCGTGCGCTTCTACTCGCAGGACCTCTTCTGGCAGGACGAGAAGAAGCGCCGCAAGGCCGCCGGCCTGCTGTGACCTGGTTCAGGAAGGAGTCTGAGAATGAGTGACGTGGACAACCAGCCGCAGCAGGCTGAAGAGGAGGAGTGGGTGCCGTACAAGGGGTACGTGCCGCCCAAGCAGAGCAAGGCGTGGCAGATCATCGACGTGCTCTTCGTGCTGATCCTGTGCTACGTGTGCCTCCTCATTCCGATCCTGCTCACCGGCAAGATGATCGTGGGGTGACCGATGAGCCGACTCTCATTCACGTGCGGGGCGCGCAGGCGCAGGTCGCGGCGCGTCGTGGCGCTCCTCACCCTCCTGCTGTTCGCGGTCGCGCTCCTTCTGGGCGTCGCCGGTGCGGCAATGGCCGCAGATGACACTGCGGTGTTCACCGAGGGCAACCCGAACGTCCAGACGGCGGAGGGCCTCGAGGCCCCGTCGCTCGACTACACCTTCGTGTGGTGGTCGTTCATCCTGACCTTCGGCCTGCTGGTCGTGTACTACGTCGTGATCCTCCGGATCTCGAACACGGAGTTCAAGAAGATCATCGATGCCCACTTCGGGCCCAAGCGCGAAGGGAGGTGACGGGCAGATGCAGGCACTCAACTACGTCGTCTGGGTGATCGCCATCGCCCTGCTCGCCTGGCTCGTCTACGATGCCTTCCGCATCGAGACGACTTACGACGCCGAGCTGCTCGTCAGCTCCGTCGAGGGTGAGATCGAGAAGGAGATCCTCGACCACGCGCATCCGACGACGCCGCCTCAGGGGGGTGCTCACTGATGGCCGCTCAGGAAGTCGCCGTGGCCGGCGCCGCCGCCACGCAACCGAAGCGTCTCAGCCTGCTCCGCGTCCTCGGCCCCATGCACGTGTGGGCCCTCGGCGTCGGCATCGTGCTCGTCGGCGAGTTCATGGGCTGGAACTTCACCGTGGCCAAGGGAGGCGTGTTCGGCGGCCTCGTGGCCTGCTGGTTCTCCGGCATCCTGTACTCCTGCGTCGCCATGATCGACTCCGAGGTGAGCTCGACGGTGGCGTCGGCAGGCGGGCAGTACGCTCAGGCCAAGCACATCCTCGGCCCGCTCGCCGCCTTCAACATCGCCCTTTTCATCATCTTCGAGTACTGCATGCTGTCGGCCGGTGACGCCCTCGTCATCGGGGCGCTCATCAACAGCCTCGACCCCGTCCTGAGCCCCACACCGTTCGTGGTGCTCACCATCGCCTTCCTGGCGTGGCTGAACTACCGAGGGGTGCACACCACGCTGACGTTCAACTTCATCATCACGGCCATCGCGTTCGTCACGATCCTGGTGCTGATCGTCGGCGCCGAGTTCTGGAACCCGGGCAACATCACGCAGACCCAGGCCCTGTTCGCGCACCCGCCGGGGGACAACCTGGATCCGAAGATGCCCTACGGCTGGCTCGGCATCCTCGCCGCGCTCCAGTTCGGCATCTGGTACTACCTCGGCATCGAGGGCACGTGCCAGACGGCCGAGGAGTGCCGCTCCGCGCCGCGCGCTCTACCGGTGGGCACCATGTCCGGTCTGATCACCCTCCTGCTCGCCGCCACGCTCACCTGGTACATCTGCACCGCCCTGGTGAACTGGATCACCCTCGGCAGTTCCGTCTTCCCGCTCTACGATGCCGCCGTCAACACCGGCAAAGAGTGGTTGATGGTGATCCTCTGGATCGGGTCGCTCCTGAGTTGCCTGGCGTCGTCGAACGGCTGTATCAACGACGCCTCGAGAGCCTGGTTCGCCATGGGACGCGACCAGTTCATCCCCCGCTGGTTCGGCGGCGTCCACCCGAAGTACAAGACGCCGTACCGCGCCGTGCTGTTCCTGGTCCCGATCATGATCGCCTTCGGCTACACCGGACTGCTCGACCAGGTCATCACCTTCTCGATCATCTCCGGCTGCCTGATCTACTTCATCATGCCGCTCAACATGATCCGCTTCCGCCGGCTGTATCCGATGGACGCCATCAAGCGCGGCTACGTGTCACCGTTCCACCCGCTGCCCTCCTACGTGCTGTTCGCCTTCGTGCTGCTGACGTTCATCGCCATGTACTTCGGCTACTGGCGCAACCTGGTGGCGGCCCTCGTGTTCTATGGCCTCTGCTCTATCTGGTTCGTGCTGCACAGGTACAAGTTCGTGGACCGCACCAAGCTCTACACCATGCCGTGGCCGCGGCCCAAGGGCTACTGAGCGAGAGGAGGACGCCGTGTTCGAGACTCTGCTGGTAGCCACCGACGGCTCGAAGGCAGCTGAGAAGGCTGTGGTCTGGGCTGTCGACTTCGCCAAGCGGCACGACTCGAAGCTCGTCGTGCTCAACGTCACACCCGACAAGCGCGTGCGGCTCGAAGCGCAGGAGCCCAACGCACCGCCAGCAGGCGACGTGTCGCCCGAGGATGCCGGGGACCTCGTCTCTGACGAGGCCCTGGCGCGGGCGGAGAAGCTGGCGAAAGAAGCGGGCGTCGCCTACGTTCTCGAGGAGGTCTACGGCCGCAACATCGCAGCCACCATCGCCAAGGAGGCGCTCAACGTGGGCGCCGACCACATCATCATCGGCTCCACGGGGGTCACGGCGCTCGCCACCTGCGTGCTCGGCTCGGTCGCGCAGAACGTGGTGCACTACGCGCACTGTCCCGTCACGGTGGTCCGGTGATGGCCGGCCGAGGCCGCAGCCACGGCGCGGGGAGGTGAGGACCACATGGACGTCGCTCTCATCATCAAGATCGCCCTCGTCGTGGCTGCCGGCCTCGGCCTGGCGTACCTCTACGTCAAGTACTACAGGCGCGACCGGGGCAGGACCCAGCACATGCTCGACGGCTTCCTGCCCCTCCTCGGGGATCCACAGGTCGGACGCAGCCCGTGGGGCTACGAGCGTCTCGACGGGACACTGGACGGCGACAGGGTGAGGATAGACCTGCTTCCCGACTCGTTGATCACCCGCACCCTGCCGACGCTGTGGCTTGAGCTGCGCATGTCGCGGCCCTACGACGCGTTTCTCTGCGTGATCACCCTGTGCAACGGCATGGAGTACTTCGCCGACGAGGTCGACGAGGGCACGCTGCTGAACACGCCGCAGGGCTGGCCCGAGGAAGCCAGGGTGCGCGGCAAGAGCCCGGCGAGCCTGGCGCTTCTGAGGCGCATCGCCGACCTCGACCTCAGTGCCTACCCCAGCCTCAAGCTGCTGGTCTTCAGCGAGAAGGGCCTCAAGGTGGTCATGCGCGCCGCACGCGGCGACGTGAGTCAGTACAGGGTCCTGCGGTCGGCCACCTTCGCTGAGGACTCAGTCAAACCCGAGCTCGTCGACGAGACGGTCCGGCTCGTGCGCCACCTCGAGCGCACACTCGACCGCGGAGAGGAGATAGCGTGAGCAAGATGCGCCGGCCCCGGCAGCCCCAGAAGCCGGCCCCGAGAGGGGAACTCAAGAAGCCGCGTCCGGTGTGGTTCGTCACGCTCATGGCGTTCGTCCTTCCCGGCAGCGGCCAGTGGCTCAACGGCGCGCCCGTCAGAGGCATGATCATGCAGTTCAGCATGCTGCTGGGCGCCTACCTCACCTACCAGCTCACCACGCCGGAGATCTCGCTGGTCGGCCGCCTCGCCGGGGGTCTGCTGGTGTACGTCTTCTCGATCGTCGATGCGAACGGCATCGCGAAGAGGCGTGTCGCGGCGTGGGCCCGCATCGAGGCCGGGCTGACCAAAGACGCGAAGCCGGCCCCGCGAGCAACGGCGGCCGGCGGAAGCGGCGGCAAGGCGCCCCGAGGCGCGACGCAGGGGAAGCGGGCGGCTGGCGCCTCCCGGCGTCCTGCGACCTCGGGAGGCCGCGACACCTGACCGGTGCCGACAGCCCTGCCGGTGGACGGCGGCCCGGGCTTCGCCCGGGCCGCTTCCGCGTACGCGCACGATCGCAGGTGTGGGGAGGCAGCTGCGGCGGAAGAACAGACCTGCCGGCCGGGCCTTCCGGCGGCGGCCATGTCAACGGACAGGGGTGCGGATGAGCATCACCCTCTACACCAGGCCGCAGTGCCCGTACTGCGACGCGGCCCGCCGGTACCTCGACGAGCGCGGCGACCCCTACGTCGAACGGGACATCTCCACGGATCCCGTCGCCGAACAGGAGGTCGTCGCCATCACGGGCGGAGCCTTGAGCGTGCCGATAACGGTCGAGGACGGCGACATCCGGGTAGGCTTCCCGTACCAGTGAGGCGGGGCGCGAGGGCGTACGCGCTGGATCTTCCAGCACGACCCCGAGCGCGGGCGCGCGTGACGCGCCACACCGACGCCGGCGACCGCCAGCTGCCAAAGGAGCCTGCCGTAACGGCTAAACGCGCACCTCCAGCCGCGCCATTCTGGCATCGCCGTGACTGCGAGAGGAGCGCCAGGAGCGTGCGGAACGTCCGAAGCTTGACTGAGCCTGCGCGGCTACGTACATTGTGTCGCACAGGTGAGGCCCTGTGTGCCAAAACGGCCCAGTTCGATACCTGAAGATGTACTGTTTGGCCTCACGAGGTACGCAGTCCATCGATTCCAGACGCTGCACGCGGAGCCGCCGCGGACAGCAGGAGGAGGCCCGTCCGTGGTGACGGACCGCGCGATGTGTTCCACCGACTTTGCCGCCTCGGGGGCCTCCGTGCCCTCGCTTCGTCATGGCGCCCCACGACCGCCCCCGATGGGCGGCCCGTCTCCGCGCTCTCTCACCCACAACGGAGGTGTGACGCAGTGAGCAAGATCTGGACCCGAATGGGTGACGGCAACGCCGTCGAGCTTTCCCCAGACGAACTCCGCGCAGACATCATCGCGGCTACCGAAGACGCCGCGGACAAGGGCCACATCCCGGCCCTCGATGAAAACGAGATCGACCACCTGTACGACCTCTTCGCGGCGCCGTACCGCATCGTCGGCGTCGAGCCCGGCCACGAAGTGCCGCTGACCAAGGACGAAACGGCGTGTACCCTCGTCTCCTCGCAGCTGTCGAGTGGTTCACACCTGGCGATAAGCCGCGAAGACGCGGTCGAAGTCTTCGAGCGCGTGTTCGCGTTCGACACCATGGAGCTCGGCTGGATCGACTACTCGTTCAAGCCCGCCAAGCCCATGGTCTCCCTCGATCAGTGCTCCATCGAGCGCATCATGGCCACCACCGTGTTCCCGGTGCTCTACGGCGCCATGCCGAACATGGGCCTCTACTACACGCCGGACGGGCCGTTCACCAACCCGGCCGACCTCCTCGGCATGATGAAGGTCGAAGAGGCGCGTGAAGAAGAGATGAAGGCCGCCGAGCTCTGCATGGAAGACATGATCTTCGTGTGCGAGCGCATGAACGAGATCGGCGCCGACGGCATCGACTTCGACACCACCGCTTCCGCCGGTGACGCCGACTTCTACTCCGTGCTCAAGACGGTGGAGCACCTCAAGAAGACCACCGACCTCGGCATCGAGATGGGTATGTCGGGTGAGTTCGTCCTCGGCATGCACGGCGAGGTCGAGTACAACGGCAAGAAGCTCGCCGGCATGTTCCCGCACCAGCAGCTCAAGTGCGCCGAGGAGGCGGGCGTCGACATCTTCGGCCCCGTGGTCAACACCAAGACCAACAAGTCGTGCGCCTGGAACGTGGCCCGTGCCGTCACGTTCGTCAAGGAAGTCTGCAAGCAGTCCACCATCCCGATCCACGCCAACGTGGGTATGGGCGTGGGCGGCACGCCGATGTTCGAGACCCCGCCGATCGACGCCCTGAGCCGCGCCAGCGTGGCCATGGTCGAGATCGCCAAGGTCGACGGTTTGTAGGTCGGCGTAGGCGACCCCTACGGCATGTCCGTGATGCACTCGATCGCATCTGGCATGGGTGGCATCCGCACCGCTGGAGACCTGGTGGCGCGTATGCAGCTCAATCACCGGATGAGGCTCCCCGAGGCGAAGAAGTACGTGGCCGACAAGCTCGGCGTCAGCACCTTCGACCTCTCCGACTCCACGGTCATGCGCAACCTGCGCGAAGAGCTGAACATCGGTGTCATCGAGGCGATCCCCGGCCTGGCCAAGGGCTACACGGCCAAGGCGCGCATCGCCGATCTCCTCGACATCAAGATCAACGGCGTCGAGCGCCAGATGGCGAAGATGCCCGCTTGATGCGGGAGTCAGCGACTCTTTGCAGGTCCAGCGAACTCTGACCCACGGAGGTCACAGGCATGGCCAATGAAGACTTCTTTGCGGACGCGAAAGCCGCCATCCGCGAGTGCGACGCCGACAAGGCCGCCCAGGTGGCCAAGGACGGCCTCGCCGCCGGCATCGCCCCCGACGAGCTGCTGAAGCAGGGGTTCATCCCCGGCATCTCGACCATGGGCGACCTCTTCGAGCGCGGCGAGGTGTTCCTCCCCGAGCTCGTCCTCGCGGCCAACGCCATGACGGCGGCCGCCGAGATCTGCAACGCCGCCCTCCCCGAGGGTGAAGCTGAGGCGAAGGCCACCGTCGTCGTCGGCACCGTCCAGGGTGACGTGCACGACATCGGCAAGACCATCGTCGTGGCTTTCCTTCGCGCGAACGGGTACGACGTCCACGACCTCGGTCGCGACATCTCGGGCGACAAGTTCATCGCCGCGGCGGAGGAGCACAATGCCGCCGTCATCGGCATGAGCGCGCTCCTCACCACCACCATGCGCGAGCAGACCCGTGTCATCGAGGCCCTCAAGGCCGCGGGCCTGCGCGACAAGTACAAGGTCGTCGTCGGCGGCGGCGCCTGCACGCAGCAGTGGGCCGACAAGATCGGCGCCGACGCGTATGCCGAAGACGCCAACGACGGTATCCGCAAGATCAACGAGCTCACGGGCAACTCCTGAGCTCGCACCCAGGCTTCACCGCCTGAGGTGAGCGTCGCCACGGCCGGGCTCCCCTTGCGGGGGCCCGGCCGTGGCCTTTCTGCCGCGGGTCCCAATCGCCGGCGCGCGGCGACGGCGCGGACTCGCGCCCGGCCGCCAGTCGCCGCGGAGTCCGGCGCGGGCAACGCGCAAACGGCTCCTGGCATTGACCGTGCCACAGACCGGAGTTAGCTTGCCCGTACGACCCCTTGTGCGGGAGTGCACACGGCCGGGGCGGCTGGGGCACCGCCCGCACAGGGCCGCCGGCTGCTGTCGGCGCGCCGCGTCCGACCGCACCGGTGAAGCACCGGGAGGTGGTGCGGCATGCCTGAATGACCGGGTTGCGGTCTCCGCCCGGCGACCTCTGAGAACCCTTTTCGAGCGGGCGGGGTCCGGTGCACGCGTCGTCGTGCGCTGCCCCGAGTGCGCAGCGCGCGGGGGAGGAAGCACCATGAGTGTTCTCTGGTACTGGGTCATCGTGCTCGGGTACATGGCGTTTCTCATCGGCATCGGTGCGTGGACGTACCGCTACCAGAAACGGCAGAAGGACGCGACTGAAGAGCACGACGACTACTGGATCTCGAAGCGTCGCAACAGCGCTCTCGTGGTGGGGTGCGCCATCGCCGCAGGCTGGTTCCTCATGGGGTTCATCACCTGGGCGATGTACAACACCTACATGTACGGCCTCGGCGGCATCTGGGCCATGGTCGTTCCGTGGACCGTGCTCCTCTTCTGCATGGTCATCCTCGTGCCGTGGGTGCGGCGCTTCAAGGCGATCTCGCAGCCGCAGATGCTGCAGCAGCGGTTCGGCCTCGCACTCCGCATCGCCGTCAGTCCCTTCAACATGTTCTGCTTCATCATCTGGGCGGCCGCGGAGATCTGGACTGTCGCTCTCTACATCGCGCCGGAGTTCGGCGTGGAACCCTGGGTGCTGTACTTCGTGTTCGCGGTCCCCGTGGCCCTGTACATGGCCATGGGGGGCTTCCACGCGGTGATCAGCGCCAACCTGCTGCAGTTCGCCATGGGCGTCACGTACGTCACGATCCTGTTCGTCATCATGATCGTCCAGGCGTACGACAAGCTGCCCGTCGGCCAGAGCATGACCGACTACCTCAGCAACGTCGTCCCGCCCGGGAACGCCCCGGGACAGGGAGCGTTCACGCTCTTCAGTCTCGGGATCCCCTTCGCCATCTTCTCGCTCATCGCCCTGCTTCCGGGGTGGGTCATCGAGGAGGACTGGTGGCTGAAGGCGCAGTCGGCGCACAGCACGCACGCGGCGCGCAAGGGCATCTGGGCGAACCTCGCGTACAACCTCATCTGGATCCTCGGCATCCCCAGCATCATCGGCATCCTCGGCCTGGTGCTCTATCCGCCGTCGTCGTTCGACAAGGTCCTGGGCGGGGACGCGTACAACCTGATGCCGCAGTTCCTCTCGGACTACGTGCCGACCGGACTGCAGCTCGTCGTGTTCTGCCTGATGGCCGGGCACGCCATCGCCACGGTCGCCACCTTCACCAACGTCTCCGCCCTCAACATCAGCTACGACGTCCTGCAACCGCTCGTCTACCGGCCCCGCGGGTGGAACGACTCCCAGGTGGTCTGGGCGGGGCGGGTCGCTTCGTTCGTGGTCGTGATCGTCACCCTCGGCGTGTGCTTCCTCATCGACATGCTGCCGCAGGGGCTGTGGGACGCCTACTACCTCTCCAGCGGCGTGCTGTCGGCGGCCGTGGGCATCACCGTCCTCGCCATGTTCTGGAAACGGGCGAACTACGCCGGCGCGCTCACCGCCACGATCGTGGGCGGCGTCGTCACACTCGTGCTCTACCTGGTCGAGAAGTACGTGTGGGAGTACGACTGGCCCATCCCGGTGCCGAGCGCGATGGTCAACACCGGGTACGCCTACGCCGTGGTCGGTGTGATCCTGGCCCTCGTCGTCCTCGTCGTGGTCACCCTCCTGACGCCGAAGCCCAGCCAGGCGCAGCTGGACGCCATCGCCGCGGAGCCCGTGGACGACCACGCCGACTTCTTCGCCGGCGTGCGCGAGACCTACTGACACGCGGACGAGGGAGGTCACCATGGCGTACACGATCGTGGTCGGCTACGACGGTTCGGCACCGGCGAAGAAGGCCCTGGCGCAGGCTGTCGAGCTCGCCGTGACGACGCCCGATGCCGAGATCGTCGTCGCCTGCGGCCAGGACAGGCGACCAGGCTATCTCGGCTACGACGACCAGCCTCTGTGGAAGGAGGCCCTCGAGCTCGACAAGCTCTGGGAGAACATGGAGGCGAAGATCAACGCGGACCTCGAGGAGGCCGTGAAGACGGTACGCGAGGCAGGCGTGACCGCCACGGCGGCCTGCGGCCGCGGCCGGCCGGCCGGCATCCTGAAGAGCGTGGCCCGCGACACCGGCGCACGCCTCATCGTCGTCGGTACGCACGGCTCCGGCAGGGAAGAGGAGACCACCGTGCTGGGCTCCACGACGACCGAGCTCCTCCACACCACCCATCTGCCGGTCCTCGTCGTGCCACACTGAGCCGCGGCGCCGGTGAGCTCCGGCGCGCCGCGGCAGGGCGCACCGGCCACCTGAGGCGCCCGGGACACCTGAACGAGAAGGCGCCCCGGCGAGTGACCTCGCCGGGGCGCCTTCGAGCGTCCGGAGCACGGGCGGCAGCGCCGCCCTGGTCGGCGTACGGTTACGCCATCAGCTCCTTGCACTTCTCGACGCCGAGCGACGCGTTCGCGCCGTAGGCGTCGGCGCCCACCTCGGCGGCCCACTCGGCCGAGACCGGGGCGCCGCCGATGATGACCTTGACCTTGTCGCGCAGGCCGGCGTCCTTGAGGGCC
>CAIXSE010000132.1 GCA_903921965.1 uncultured Thermoleophilia bacterium
CACCACCACCCTCTCAAGGAGACGTGCATGGACTTCACGGTCGTGGCGGCCACCACGAGCACCGCTTCGCTGGTGCTGCGCTACTCCGCTGCCTTCTTCTTCGTGCTCGTGGCCATCTTCCTGGCGTACGCCCTGTTCAAGGCCGCAAAGACGCTCGAGCGCCTGGACAAGGTGCTGCTCGACGTCGACGAGAACGGCATCCCGCTCATGCAGAAGGCCGGCGAGACGCTCGACGGCGTGAACGCGAACCTCGACAACGTCGACGAGATCACCAAGGACGTGGCCGGCATCACCGACAAGATCGACACGATGGCGAACGCCGTCGAGGGCGCGGTCACCGGGCCGGCGCGCAAGGCGGCCGCGTTCAGCGCCGGCGTGCAGTCGGCGGTGTCGAGCTTCATGCGCAAGGACAAGCCGGCGACCGACGGCAGCACCGGCTCGTTCGCCGAGCCCGACAGCGAGCCCGTCTCGGGCTGGACGTACGCGGCCCCGGCGGCGAGCCAGAGCGCCGAAGCGACGTCCGCCGGCGACGCGGCGCCCGCCCCCGAGGTCGCCGTCCCGCAGAGCGAGGCCGTGCCGACCGCGGCGTCCGCGGCCGCGCCTCCGGCCGACACGGTCGTCGGGTCCGCCGAGACCGTGGCCGGCGAAGGCGCCGCGGCAGAGGCCGGGCCGGCGTCCGGGGACGCCTGAGATGGGCCTTCCCAGCAGGCTCGTCGTCGGCGGCATCGTCGCCGGGGCGGCGCTCGCGTACTACGTCCAGCGCCGCCGGGCGCGCACCGGCGAGAGCTACGTGCAGATCCTGCTGCAGCTGCCGTCGGACGCCCAGAGGTGGGTCCAGGACGCGCAGCGGAGGGCCACGCACGCCCTCGAGGAGGGCAAGACCGCGGCCCGCGAGCGCGACGCGGAGCTCACTCGACAGCTCGAGGCCGCCGGCACGCCGGCAGCGGCCGCAGGCGGCTGAGGCGCCGCATGGCCGAGAGGATCAGCCTCGAGATACCGGCCACACTTGACGCCCTCTCCACGCTCCGCATGGTGATGGGCGGCCTCGTGATGCGCCTCGAGTTCTCCATCGACGACCTGGACGACCTCACCATGGCGGCCGGCGAGCTGCTGCGCACGGCTCTGCACGACGACCCGCTCGACAGGCTCACCGTCGACGTCGACGTAGAGGACGATGTGCTGCGCTTCGCCGCCGGCAGGTTCCGTTCGCAGAAACTGCGCGACCAGGTCGTCCGGCACTGCGAGGCCTGTCTCGACCTCTGCCAGCTGCTCACCAGCACCGTCGACGAGGTGGCGCTCGAGGACTGCGACGGCTTCTTCCGCGTCGTGCTGGTCAAGCGCCGCGGGAGCGCCGCGTGACCCCTCGCGACGACCGCAGGACGAGCGACCCGATGGACCTGGACGCGCTGCCGGGCCAGAAACGCCCGTTCGGCGACGAGGACGACGAGCTCGAGGAGCACGAGCAGCCTCGCGGCCGCGACGAGACGATGAAGCAGGACCAGTACCTGCTCCGCGTCTACCACTACGGCAAAGACAGCACCGACCCCGCCGAGCGGCGTCGCGCCATCGAGGCCCGCCAGCAGCTCATCACCATGTACCTGCCGCTGGTGCGCTCGCTGGCGCGCCGCTACGCGTCGCGCGGCGAGCACTTCGACGACCTCGTGCAGGTCGGGGCCATCGGCCTCATCAAGGCGATCGACCGCTTCGACCTCGAGCGCGGCGTGGAGCTCACCACGTACGCCACGCCCAACATCGTCGGCGAGATCAAGCGCTACTTCCGCGACAAAGGCTGGTCGGTGCGCGTGCCCCGCGGCCTGCAGGAACTCAACATCCGCCTCAACAAGGTCATCGACGAGCTCGTCCCCAAGCTGCAGCGGTCGCCCACGATCCAGGAGCTCGCCGAGGCCGCCAACGCCACACCTGAAGAGGTGCTCGAGGCGCTCGAGACCAGCCAGGCGTACAACTCCGTGTCCCTCCAGGCCTCGGCCAACGGCGAGGGCGGGGAGGAGGACGCCGGTCTGATCGACTACCTGGGCGGCGAAGAAGAAGCCTACGACACGATGGAAGACCGCGCCGCTCTGCGGCCCGGCTTCGCGAAGCTCGACCCGCGCGAGCGCAGGATCCTGCACCTGAGGTTCTTCGAGGGCCTCACCCAGAGCCAGATCGCCGAGCAGGTCGGCATCTCCCAGATGCACGTCTCCCGGCTCATCCGGCGCTCGCTCGAGAAGCTGCGTGAAGAGATCGGCGACGTGGATGCGCCCGTCTTCAGGCAGTCCCCCGGCGAGAGCCGCTAGTCACCTGCCCCCTACCACGCGAGGCCCCCAGTGAACGCTGCCGATATCCGCGACCTGTACCGTGACTTCTTCGTCGAGCGTGGCCACCTCGCCGGCGTGCCGGCGAGCCTCGTGCCAGCCGGCGACGCCAGCGTGCTCTTCACGACCGCCGGCATGCAGCAGTACAAGCCGTACTTCCTGGGCACCGAGAAGCCGCCGGCGACCCGCATCACCACGTGCCAGCGTTCGTTCCGCACCTCTGACGTCGAGAACGTGGGCAAGACCGCGCGCCACCTCACGTTCTTCGAGATGCTGGGGAACTTCTCGTTCGGCGACTACTTCAAGGCCGAGGCCATCCAGTGGGCCCTCGACCTCTCCGACAGTCTCGGCATCCCTCGCGAGAAGATCTGGGTCAGCGTGTACGGTGGCGACCCGCAGGTTCCCGCCGACGAGGAGGCCGTCGAGCTGTGGAAGTCGCACGGGTTCACCGAGGACCGTATCGTGCGTCTGGGGCGGGGCGACAACTTCTGGGGCCCGGCCGGGCCCACGGGCCCCTGCGGGCCCTGCTCCGAGTTGTACTACGACTGGGGCCCCGAGCACGGCTGCGACGACCCGGGCTGCAAGCCTGGCTGCGACTGCGACCGGTACCTCGAGTACTGGAACCTCGTGTTCGTGCAGTACGACATGGACGAGGCCGGTCACCTGACGCCGCTCGAGAAAGGCAGCATCGACACCGGCATGGGTCTGGAGCGCATCTCGAGCATCTCGCAGGGCGTGACCAACGTCTTCGAGACCGACCTCTTCCGGCCGCTGGTGGAGCGCGGCGCCGAGCTGGCCGGCGTCCGGGTGGGTTCGTCTCCGGCCGTCACCCGTGCCCTGCGGACCATGGCCGAGCACGCCCGGGGCACGGCCTTCCTCATCATGGACGGCGTGCTGCCCGGCAACGACGGCCGCGACTACGTGCTGCGGCGGATCATCCGCCGCGCCGTGCAGCAGGCGGTGGCCATCGGCGTCGACAAGCCGTTCCTCGCCGACCTCACCGACACCGTGGTCGAGGTCATGGGCGGCGCGTACCCGGCACTCGCCGCCGCCCAGCCCGAGATCAGGCGGGTCGCCGGGGAGGAGGAGGTACGCTTCCGCCGCACCCTCGAGCAGGGCATGGGCATCCTCGGCGAGGCGCTGCGGCGTGCCCGCGACGCCGGTACCGAGCTGCCCGCGGAAGTCGCCTTCGAGCTGCACGACACCTACGGGTTCCCCTTCGACCTCACCCGCGAGATCGCCTCCGAGCAGGACATGACCGTGGACGAGGAACGCTTCGAGCACCTCATGGAAGAGCAGCGCGAGCGCGCCCGCTCCAGCCAGAAGGCGGGCGCCTTCGGCTCCAGCGGCCCGGGCGAGCTCGAAGACTTCCAGCGCGAGAACGCGGAGGCCGCCGTCTCCTTCGTCGGCTACGAGCGCCTCGAGGTCTTCACCGTGGTCCGCGCCTGCCGCGAGCTCTCCGACGGGCGCGTCGCCGTGAAGCTCGCCGAGTCGCCGTTCTACGCCGAGGGCGGCGGCCAGGTCGCCGACACCGGCTGGATCCACACCGATGGCGGCAAGCTCGACGTGGAAGAAGTGGTGCGCTTCGAGAACGACCAGGTCGTGGTGGCCCGGCTCGTGGAGGGCGCCGTGCAGCCCGGCGAGCGTGCCAAGGCCATGGTCAACACCGTGCGCCGCCACCAGACCGCCTGCAACCACACGGCCACGCACCTGCTGCACAACGCCCTGCGCATCGTGCTGGGCGACGGCGTGCGCCAGGGTGGGTCGATGGTGCGGCCCGAGCGCCTGCGCTTCGACTTCACCATCCGCAGGGCGCCGACGCCCGAGGAGCTCCACCAGGTGGAGGACCTCGTCAACCGGCGCATCGTCGAGAACCACCCCGTGCGCCCGTTCGTGACCACGCGCGAGTACGCCGCCGAGATCGGTGCCCTGGCCTTCTTCGAGGAGAAGTACGGCGAGTTCGTGCGCGTCCTCGAGATCGACGACTTCAGCCGCGAGCTCTGCGGCGGCACGCACGTCTCGTCGACCTCGCAGATCGGCCTGTTCAAGATCACCGCCAGCCAGTCGGTGGGAGCCAACACGCGCCGCATCGAGGCCATCACGTCGGCGGCCGCGATCCAGCACTACCGCGAGCTCGAGGCGGCCTGGGACGGCGTGGCCGGGGAGCTGGGGGTCAAGCCGGACCGTGTCACGGCGACGGTCGAGAAGCTCGCGGCGCAGGTCGCCGAGCTGCAGGTCAAGCTCAAGGCCGCCGAGAGCGGCGAGCGCCGCGACCTCGCCGGCGACCTGCTCGGGTCGGCCCGTGAGGCCGGGGGCCTCAGGGTCGTGGCCGCGTCGCCGGAGGTGGACGCGGCCGACGAACTGCTCGCCCTGGCCGACGAGTTGCGGGCCAGAGACCCCGAGGCTGTGCTTCTGCTCGCCAGCGAGATCGACGGCCGCGTGGCGGCCGTCGTCGCCGCGCCGGACGCGGCGGTCGGGCGCGGCGCGCACGCCAGCGAGGTGCTCAAGGCGATGATGCCGGCCGTCGATGGCAAGGGCGGCGGCAAACCGACCCTGGCCCGTGGCGGCGGAGGGCGCGTCGAGGGCATCCCCGAGGCGCTCGAGGCCGGCCTCGCGAGGCTCGGGGAACTGCTCGGGTCCTGAGTGCGGGTGCTCGCCCTGGATCACGGACAGGCGCGCACAGGTGTGGCCGTGTCTGACGAGACGGGTACCCTCGCGACTCCCCTCGGCGTGGTCGAGCGGGTCGAGACGCCCGCCGGGCAGCGGGCGCTCCTGGAGCTCATCGCCGAGCACCACCCGGCGCGCATCGTCGTGGGCCTGCCCGTGTCGCTGGACGGGCGCGAGCACGCCCAGGCGGCGCGGGCCCGCGCCTTCGCCGGCCGTCTGGCGAAGGCGGTAGGCGTGCCCGTGGACCTGTACGATGAGCGGTATACTTCGGCCCTCGCCGACAGGCGCGGAGGGCGCTCCGCGCGCGATGCCCGCGCCGCGGCCACCCTCCTCGAAGACTACCTGAGGACCATCAGTGACGAGTGACGGGCAGCCACCTGCCCCGGGGGCCACGCGGCCGCCGGGCGAGGGCTGGCAGATCTACCAGGGCGGCGGCAAGAAGCGCGACAGGAAGCCCGCGGGCGGCGCGCACGGCGACGGCTGGGCCGCCGCCGAACCTTCCTACGCGGGCGACCGGCCGCGGCCGGGCCGCCGCCGCCGGCGCCTCGTGGGCTACCTGCTGGTCGCCGTCCTCGCCTTCGTGATCGGCGTGGGGACGGGCTACGCGCGCGGGTACTTCTCGACCGGGCAGGTCGGCGGCACCGTCAAGGTGGTCATCCCCAACGGGGCGAGCCTGAGCGCGATCGCCGCAGAGCTCGAGGCCAAGGGCGTGGTCAAGCACGCGCGCGCCTTCGTCATCAAGGCCGAGGGTGACGGGTACGCGACGAGGTTCAAGCCCGGCACGTACACGCTGCACCGCAACGAGCCCTACGACCGGCTGGTCGCACTGCTCAGCAAGGGCGTGAACGCGCCCACGGTGAAGGTCAGCATCCCCGAGGGCACCACGCTCAAGCAGGCGGCGGTGCGCGTCGCCGCCGCGGTCCCCGGCATCTCGACGGCCGACTACGTGGACGTGGCCCGCGACGAGCCGCCGCCGTTCGAGCTGCAGGGCTACAAGCCGGGTACAACCCTCGAGGGCATGCTGTTCCCGGCCACCTACGACGTCCTGCCGAGGACGACGGCGGCCGGGTTCGTCGACAAGCAGCTGACGGCGTTCGACGACAATTTCTCCAAGGTCGGCCTTGCCCGTGCCCACAAGGCGAATCTCACCGCCTACGACGTCGTCATCATCGCCTCGATGATCGAGAAGGAGTCGCAGACAGACGGCGAGCGCCGCAAGGTGGCGGCGGTCATCTGGAACCGGCTGCGGCAGGACATGCTGC
Source organism: uncultured Thermoleophilia bacterium (assembly GCA_903921965.1). The sequence continues at coordinate 6,242 of CAIXSE010000132.1, forward strand.
TGCAGATCGACGCGACCGTCCAGTACGCCCTCGGCAAGACCAAACCGGTGCTGACGTTCGACGACCTCAAGGTCGACTCGCCGTACAACACCTACGAGCACGCCGGCCTCCCGCCGACCCCCATCTCGAACCCGGGCCTGGCGGCGCTCAAGGCCGCCGCCGACCCGGACGACGTACCGTACCTCTACTACGTGGCGCGCAACGACGGCTCGGGGCGCCACTACTTCTCTTCCAGCTACGACCAGTTCCTCCAGGACCAGGCGAAGGCGCGGGCCAACGGCCAGTGAGCCTGCGCCTCCCCGGAGGCGCGGCCCGGGCAGGAGGCGTGGCTCGGGCGCCTAATGTAGAGGGATGGTGCGGACGGTCCGGTGTCCGCCGACGTCGCGGGGTGACTCTCTGGAAGTCTCGGGCACCACATCTGTCGTGGGGATCATCGGCCACCCGGTGGCGCACTCCCTCTCCCCGGCGATCCACAACGCCGCGTTCCGGGCCGCCGGTCTCGACTGGGTGTACGTGCCGCTGCCGGTGACCCCGGGGGCCGAAGGCGCCGCGGTGCAGGGCCTGCGGGCCCTGGGGATGCGCGGCGCCAACGTCACGGTGCCGTACAAGGCGGCGGTCGTGCCGTTCCTCGATCGCGTCGACGGGGACGCTGCCGTGCTCGGCGCCGTCAACACGGTCGCGGTCGCCGGCGGTGACCTCGTGGGGCACAACACCGACGTCGAGGGGGTACGCGCCGCCGTGACCGCCGCCTGCGGCGACTCGCTGCGCGGCGCGCCCGGCCTCGTGCTCGGCGCGGGCGGCGCGGCGCGCGCCGCGGCCCTCGCGCTCGCCCGCCTGGGCGTGCGGCTGACCGTCGTGAACCGCACGCCGGCAGCCGCGGAGCGTCTGGTCGCGCTCGTGTCCGGCGCCGTACCCGCGGCGGAGTGCGCCTGGCTGCCTCTCGAGCGTCTGGACGCGAGCCTCGTCGAGACTCAGACCCTGGTCGTCAACGCCACGTCCCTGGGCATGGCGGACGCAGGTAAAGTCCCTGCAGTCTTGGCCGATACCATGACTGGACGCCAGGTGGCGTTCGACGTCGTGTACGCTCGTGGAGGGACGGACTTCCTGGAGCGCGCCCGGTCTTGCGGGGCGACCGTCGTCGACGGGCTCGAGATGTTGCTGGCCCAGGCGGCGGCTGCGTTCGAGATCTGGACCGGGGTCGTGGCTCCGTTGGAGGCGATGCGAGTAGCCTTGTGCGAGAAGCCGTATGATTGACGAGGAGACGGAGGGCAGGACGGCCGCGGGGCCGCTGCTGGTGCCCGACGACGGAGGCGCATCGCTGGAACCGTTCATGACTCCACCGGGGGCCATGCCCGATCAGGGGGACACGCCCGTGCAGCGCAGCCAGGGTCCCCTCGACGATCTCGTCGAGGCGGCCGGCGCCGCCATGGGGGCGCCGGCCTCTCCTTCCGCGCCGCTCCTGAACACGGCCGCGGTGACGCCTTCCGTGGACGCGCCGCGTGCCTCCCAGCTGCGCCTCGGCGACATCCTCAAGGAGATGGGCCTGGTCACCGAGGAGCAGATCGCCGGCGCGCTGGCCAAGCAGGCCGAGACGCGCCAGCGCCTCGGGCAGATCCTCGTCGACGACGGCATCGTGACCGAGCTGGACCTGGCACGGGCGCTCGGCGCCAAGTTCGGCGTCAGCTACATCGACCTCACCGAGGTCACGCTCGACGGCGCCGCGGCCGGCTACATCGACGAGAAGCTCGCGCGCAGGTACGGCGTGGCGCCGGTCCGCTTCCTCGACGACAACACCCTGCTGGTGGCGATGGTCGACCCGCAGAACCTGGTGGCGCTGCAGGACCTCGAGATCATCACCGGGTTCAGCATCCGCCCTGCCATCGCCAGCGCCGAGGACATCTACGGCGCCATCGCCAAGATCTACCGCGAGCGCGCCGAGATCGACGAGTCCGGCCTCGACAGCGAGGACTTCAAAGACCTCGAGGCCGAGCCCACCGACATCCGCGAGGCCAGCGACGAGGCCCCGATCGTCAAGCTCGTCAACTCGGTGATCGCCCAGTCCGTGGACGACGGGGCGAGCGACATCCACTTCGAGCCGCAGGCCAAGGAGCTCCTC
>CAIXSE010000133.1 GCA_903921965.1 uncultured Thermoleophilia bacterium
ACGAAGGAGATGGTGGCGCCGCCGATCAGCGCCCGGTCGTCGAAGAACACGCCTTCGACCAGGGCTCCGGACCCCTCGCCGGCGCCCGCGCCCGCGGCGGTGCTCCCCGCCGCGCGCCGCACCGCCTCGGCGACGAACTCCGCGGCGAAGTCCACGGCGCCCAGGTACTGGATGCCGATGGCGTTGCCCAGGCTCGCGTGGTCGCCGGGACGCAGCAGGCTCTCCGACACCCGGCGGCCGCCGACGGTGACGCCGTTGGTGCTGCCGAGGTCGCGGATGAGGACGTCCGCGCCGCGACGCTCGAGCACCGCGTGCCGGCGCGACACCGCGACGAGCGGCACGACGATGTCGTTGTCGGCGTCGCGGCCGATGGTGAGCGCCGCCTTCGCCAGCGGGAACTCGCGCGTCCACTGCGGCGTGCTGACGACGACGCGGGGGGGCAGGTTCGGCGGCAGCACGACGGTCTGGCCCGGCCGCGCCTCGACCTCGGCGGTGGCGACGCCGTCGCCCGCCGCGCCCCCGGGCGCGGGCGCGTGGTAGCGCAGCTGGAACGCACCGATGCGCACGACGTCTCCGTCCGCCAGCAGTCTGTCTTCGTCCGGCGCCAGCTCCACACCGTTGACGAAGGTGCCGTTCACGCTCCCCAGGTCCGCCACACGACAACCGCCGTCATCGGCCGAGATGCAGGCGTGGTGCTTGGACACGGTGGGGAACGGCAGGCTGAGGTCGTTGTCCCCGCTCCGGCCCACGGCCACCGTGCGCTGGGTGACGCGGAACTCCTCGGTCCTGTCGAGGCTCTCGATGGTGAACGACCCGAACATCTGCTCCGGCCCCCTCCGTTGCCGCCCCTATTCTCCGCGCTCGAGACGGCGATGCGCCAGCCCTGACCGGCTCACGACCCGAGCGTGAAGAAGAAGGCGGCCCCCTCACCCACCGCGCCCTCGGCCCAGCAGCGGCCGCCCATGCGCGCGACGATGCGGCCCACGGTGGCCAGGCCGATGCCGGTGCCGGGGTACACGTCGTTGGCGTGGAGCCGCTCGAACGGCCTGAACAGCTTGTGGCCGTACGCGGGGTCGAACCCGGCGCCGTCGTCGCGCACGTAGAAGGCGCGCTCACCGTCAACGACGACGCGGCCGACCTCGATGTGCGCGACCTCACGTCCGGCGGTGAACTTCCAGGCGTTGTCGAGCAGGCTGGAGAGCGCCGCCTCCATCAGGTCGGGGTCGGCCGAGGCGACGAGCCCCTCGCCGACGCTCACCTCGACGCGGCGCCCGGGATCGCGCTCCCGCAGGTCCGCGACGATGTCCGCGGCCATGCGCCCGAGGTCCACGTCCTCGTACTCGACGTCGGCCCGCGAGAGGCGGGAGAGCGTCAGGAGCGCGTCGATGAGCTTCCCCATCTTCTGGGCCGCGGCGCGGATGCGCTGCAGGTCGTCGCGGCCGTCCTGCTCCATGAGCGCGCCGTAGTCTTCGGCGATCAGCTGGCTGAAGCCGTCGACGGCCCGCAGCGGGGCGCGCAGGTCGTGCGAGATGGAGTACGCGAACGCCTGGAGCTCCTCGTTGGCGGCGGTGAGCTGCGCCGTGCGCTCGTCCACGTGCCGTTCGAGCTCGGTGTTGAGCCGCCGCACCTGCTGGGCGGCCAGCACCTGGTCGGTGACGTCGTGGTTGCTCGCGCGCACGCCCAGGTCGGTGCCGTCGGGCAGGAGCACGCGCACGCAGTTGTGCCCGATCCAGCGGAGCTCGCCGTCACGCCGCACGATGCGGAACTGGAGGCTGTGCGAGCGCCGGGCCAGGTCGGGCGGGTCGCTGTGCTCGTAGTGCTCGCGCATGGCCTCACGGTCGTCCCCGTGTGTGATGCGCGTCAGCAGGGACGGGTCGGCGAGGAACTCCTCGGCGCTGTAGCCGGTGAGCCGCTCGCAGGACGGCGACATGTACAGGAGGTCGCCCCCCGGCGCCAGCCACCACTCCCA
>CAIXSE010000134.1 GCA_903921965.1 uncultured Thermoleophilia bacterium
CTCGTGGTGGCCGCGCAGAGCGACATGATCCAGCAGTACACCGAGGTCGCCAAGAAGGCCGGTCTCGTGCTCGACGGCATCGACCTGCAGGCGTTTGCGGTGGTCCGCTCCATGGCGCCGCGTGTGGCGTTCGTCGACCAGGGCGCATCAGTGGGCGCGCAGGCCGTCGCACTCGTGAACATCGGCAAAGGCATGACGAGCCTCGCGGTCGTGGCCAACGGCGCCCCTCTGTTCACCAGGGTCATCGGCAGGGGCTACGAGACGCTCGTCGACGCCCTCGTGACGAACCGCGGTCTGGACTGGAACGACGCCGACGTCATGCGCATGTACGTCGGCTTCCAGGGGTCGCAGCAGGCACTCGGCGACTACGAGGCTCTGACCATCGACGAAGTACGTGCCGTGATCGACGGCGCCGGCGAGGTCATCGCCGACGAGATCCGGCGCTCCATCGACTACTACCATTCGCTCGAGATCTCGGGGCCGGTCTCCGAGGTCCTGCTGAGCGGCGAGGGTGCGCTGACACTCAACATCTGCGAGTACCTCGGCCAGGCCCTGCACACGGGAGTCGAGCTGGGTCACCCGCTGCAGTACATCGCCGAGAACAAGAGCAAGGCCCCCGACCCCGAGCTCCAGGCCATGGCCCCGCGTCTCGCCATCGCCGTGGGGCTCGCGCTGGAAGACGAGGGGTAGGCCGTGAAGCGCATCAACCTCCTCCCGCCCGAGCAGCGGGTCAAGGCGTCGCGCGAACGCGGGCTGCTGTGGGCCATCCTGATCCTTGTCGTCGTCGTGGTCGCGCTCGGGCTCGCCTACATGTGGCAGAACAAGCAGGTCTCCGACAAGCAGGCCGAGCTCGACGACGTCACCGCCCAGACCTCCGCGGTGCAGCAGCAGATCGCCGCGCTGAAACCATACGCCGACATCCAGGCGACACGTACGGCCATGACCGCGACCGCCAAGGGCATCTACGACGCGCGCGTCTCCTGGTCCACCGTGCTCCAGGAGATCAGCCTCGTCATCCCCGACAACGTGCGCCTCTCCGCGTTCACCGGCGCCGTCCCGGCCACGATGCTTCCGGGGACTGCCGTGGCGATCCCGGCGGGCACGCCGGCGACCACGACCGACGTCACGTTCACCGGCATGACGTACACGCATCAGGACGTCGCCGACTTCATGACGCGCCTCGGCCTGATCCCACAGCTCACCAACGTCCAGCTGACCTCGTCGACCGGCGCGCTCGGCACCGACGGCTCGCTGGTCACGGTGACCTTCACGGTGACCGCGTCGCTGCGTCCGTTCATGACGCCGGCGCCGCCCACCCAGCTTCAGGGGGCGGCACAGTGAGGGCGCGCGGCAGGGAGATCTACATCATCGCGGGCGTGGTCGCGGTCATCCTGGTCGTCGCCTGGTACTTCCTGCTCTTGAGCCCGAAGATGAGCGAGAAGTCCGACCTCCAGACGCAGATCGACAGCCAGCAGACGGCGCTCGCGACCGCGCAACAGGAGGTCGTCCGCCTCGAGTCCTACAAGAAGACAGCTCCCCAGTCGCGGGCGGAGATCGTCCGGCTCGGCAAGATGCTTCCCCAGAGTGAAGGGATCCCCTCTCTCATCATCGAGCTGACCCGCACCGCCGACGCCTCGGGGGTCGACCTCACCACCATCACGCGGGGCGCGACTGCTTTCGGGACGCCCTACGGGGTGCAGGGGATCACCATCACGGTCATCGGCCGGTTCTTCGACGTCGAAGACTTCGTGTACCGGCTCGAGAACTACGTCGCCTTCCGCAACGAGAGCTTCCGCGTCACCGGGCGGCTCATCGACATCGCCAACGTCACGATCCAGGCGGGCGGTGCCACGCCGAGCGGGAGTGCTCCGCCGGTCACGGCGAACATCTCTCTGAACGCGTACCTGTGGGCGCTGCCGGCGGCCGCGCCTGCGGCAGGAGCTGCGCAGTGATCGCCGATCGTCGGACGCTGGCCTACATCGTGATCGCCGTCATCCTCGGCGCGGCTCTCGCGCTGGCCGTGGCGCTGTCCAACGGGAGCGAGGCGGCTCCCGACGTCGCCGCCGTCTCCGGACAGGCGGGGCTCGCGACCCAGTCAGACCTTCTCGGCAGCGACCAGGGCGCCGCAGCCGTGGCTGTGGCCGACCCGGCCAAGACGGAGGCCGTGCTCGACCAGTTCACGGCGAAAGACCCGTTCATCCCGCTGCCGACGGCGACCCCGGTCCCGACCGGCAGCCCCACGCCCAGCCCCAGCTCCTCGTCCACCCCCACATCGTTCAAGGCCCGCGTCTCCGTCGACGGCACCGAGTACACCGTCAGCAAGGGAGACAAGGTGCC
>CAIXSE010000135.1 GCA_903921965.1 uncultured Thermoleophilia bacterium
CACGCCGCCGGCCAGGCCACGAGCGGCTACCTCGCCGAGGTGGAGCGCGTGACCATGGCGATGATGGAAGGGTGGATGCGCGACTACCCCGAGGCCTTCGAGCGCGAGTACGACCCGGCCTCGGGTCTGCGCTTCAACGCCTGGGTCATGGAGGGCAAGTGAGCATGGGCAAGGTCTTCGTCATCGACGTCGCGAGGTGCAACGGCTGTCACTCGTGCCAGGTCGTCTGCAAGGACGAGCACGTGGCCAACGACTGGACGCCGTACGCCAAGCCGCAGCCCGAGACCGGGCAGTTCTGGATCGAGCTCACCGAGCGGGTGCGGGGCACCGTCCCCAAAGTCAAGGTGGCCTACCGCCCGCACCTCTGCATGCACTGCGACAACGCCCCGTGCATGACCTCGTGCGCTGTGCCCGGCGCGCTCTACAAGCGGGCCGACGGGCTCGTCATCATCGACCCCGTCAAGTGCACCGGCTGCAAGAACTGCGTCGACGCGTGCCCGTACAACACCATCTACTTCAACGACGGCCTCAACATCGCGCAGAAGTGCACCGGCTGTGCCCACCTGCTCGACGACGGCTGGGCCGAGCCGCGCTGCGCCGACGCCTGTCCGACGCTGGCGATCAAGCTGCTGGACGAGGACGAGGCGAAGGCGCAGGGACTGCTCGAGGGCGCGGGGTTCTGGAAGCCGGAGCGCGCGGAAGAGCTCAGGCCGCGCGTGTACTACCGGAACCTGCCGAAGAAGTTCATCGCCGGCACGCTGTACGACCCGGCCGAAGAAGAGGTCGTGATCGGCGCCACGGCGACGCTGACGGCGGCCGACGGTGCGACGTGTGTCGCCGAGACCGACGCCTACGGCGACTTCTGGTTCGAAGGGCTCGAGGACGGCGTGTACGACCTCGAGCTGAAGCAGGACGGCCGGGTCGTGAGCTTCGCCGGCCTGGACGCCGCCGCGGCCGACATCAACCTGGGGGACATCCCGCTGGCTTGAGCGACCGCGCAGGGGCATCACGTCTCGACGCAAGGGGGCCGGTCGCCGCAGGGTGGCCGGCCCCCGAGCCGTCGGACGCGGGAGTCTGGTCGCGGGTGGCCGGCGCAGTGGGGGGGTTGCGCCCGACCCGGCCGATGGGTAACCCTCGCACCAGCGCCGTGGTCCGCGCCCGGCGAACAGTGTCGATCGACCGACCGTGACGAAAGGATCCGAGGATGTCTGGCTGGGAGAAGGTCGCCGGCGGCGACGAGAACGACCCCGTCAAGCTGGCGGAGAGCGGTGACACGAAGCAGCAGTGGACCTTCCACGGCCACGTCTTCGACTTCGAGGCCAAGGCCGCGCCGCACAAGTACGCCATGATCCCCAACGGGGTGGAGCTCCAGATGACCATCGCGGGCACCGGCGACGCCGCGTCCATCACCAGCACCGAGGTGGCCGTCCAGGCCGGCGACGGGGCTGAACTGCTCAGCGATTTCGACGTGTACGCCCACATCAACGCCGAGGCGAAGATGCGGGCGCTGTTCGCCTACGCCGGCAAGATGGTGCTCATGCGCGAAGAGCTCAAGCGGCTGTACGAGCCCGAGGCCGAGCCGGCCGCCGAGCAGGCCTGAGCGCCGGCGTGTGACGGCGCGGCGAGGGCTCGCCGCTGCCTCACGTACGACGGCCCGGGCGCCCCGCGTGCACGCGGGGCGCCCGGGCCGTCCGGTCTTCGTGCCCTACTTGACGACCACGGTGCCGTGGTGGCACTGCGGCCCCATCCAGCACTGCCACTCGTACGTGCCGGGGGCGAGGCCGTCGGTGTGCCACGTGAGCGGATCGGGGTAGGACCTCGTCTTGGTGAGGTCGCC
>CAIXSE010000136.1 GCA_903921965.1 uncultured Thermoleophilia bacterium
CGAGGAGGGCTTCGCCAGCCTCACGGTGGAGCACATCGCCGCGCGTGCCGGCGTCGGCAAGGCCGGCGTGTACCGCCGCTGGCCGGACAAGGAGGCGATCGTGCTCGCGGCGCTCTCCCTGGGCGGCGAGCGCCCCGCCGCGCCCGACACGGGCAGTCTGCGCGGCGACCTGACCACGTACCTCACCGCGCTCGTGCGCTTCCGCGCGCTGCACCTCGACGCCGTCGCCGCGCTCAGCGGCGAGGCGCTGGCCAGCGAGCGCATCGGCGACGCCTTCCGCGAGCGCGTCGCCGGGCCGGTCATCGAAGGGCTGCGCGGCATCTTCGCGCGCGCCGTCGAGCGCGGCGAGCTGCCGCCGTCGGCCGACGTCGCGCTGCTCGCGAGCCTGCCGGTGGCCATGCTCTTCACGCGCCGGCTGCTGAGCGGGGGGCACCCCGACGAGGCCTTCGTCGGCCGGCTGGTCGACGAGCTCCTGGTGCCCCTGGCGGCGACCGGCGGGACCGCGGGAGGCTCACGATGACGGTTCCCTCCCGTGCGTACGAGCGCCGCTGGAAGATGCTGGCGGTGCTGTCCCTGAGCATGATGATCATCGGCCTGGACAACACCATCGTGAACGTCGCCCTGCCGACGCTGCAGGTGCACTTCCAGACCACCGCGTCGGGCCTGCAGTGGATCGTCGACGCCTACCTCCTGACCTTCGCCTCGGCGCTGCTCACGATGGGCACGATCGGCGACCGCATCGGCCGCAAGAAGACCCTCCAGGCCGGCCTGCTCGTGTTCGCGCTCTCGAGCGCCGCGGTGCTGTTCGCGACCAGCGCGGAGCAGCTGATCGTGCTGCGCGTCGCCATGGGCATCGGCGCCGCCCTCATCATGCCGTCCACGCTGTCGACGATCACGAACGTCTTCCCACGCGAGGAGCGCGGCCGCGCCATCGGCATCTGGGCCGGCACCGCAGCGCTGGGCGTCGGTCTCGGACCGCTCACCGGCGGCTTGCTCCTCGAGGTCTTCTCCTGGAGCTCCGTCTTCCTGATCAACGTGCCGGTGGCCGTCGCCGCGCTGGTGCTCGGCATCTGGCTGGTGCCCGAGAGCCGTGACCCGCACCCGGGCTCGTTCGACCTCGGCGGCGCGGCGCTGTCGGCCGCCGCCCTGCTCGCGTTCGTGTGGGGCGTGATCGAGGCGCCGTCCCGCGGCTGGACGAGTCCGGCCGTGCTCGGCGCCCTGGCCGGCGCGGCGCTGCTGGCCGCCGGCTTCGTCCTCTGGGAGCGCCGCTCGCGCACGCCGATGCTCGACCTCACGTACTTCCGCAACCCGCGCTTCAGCATCGGCTCGCTGGCCATCGCGACCGTCTTCTTCGCGCTCATGGCGGCGATCTTCTCGCTCACCCAGTTCCTGCAGTTCGCGCTGGGCTTCAGCGCGCTCAAGGCAGGCGCCACGATGATCCCGCTGTCGCTCGGCCTGATGGTGGGCGCCGTGAGCAGCAGCCGCCTCGTGCGGCGCGCCGGCACCAGGGTCGTCGTCGCCGGCGGGATGACGCTGCTGACCGGCGTCCTCGCGGTGGCGCTGGCGTGGACGCCGTCGGTGTCGATGACGGTCATCACCGTGTGGTGGCTCGTCCTGGGCCTGGCGATGGGCACCGTCATGGCGCCCGCGACCGACGCGGTCATGGGCGCCGTACCCGAGGCCAAGGCCGGCGTCGCCTCGGCGATGAACGACGTGACCAGGCAGGTCGGCGGCAGCCTCGGCGTCGCGGTCGTGGGCTCGCTGGTGACGACGTTCTACACGAGCCGCATCGGCGACGCGCTGCCGGGCCTCCCG
>CAIXSE010000137.1 GCA_903921965.1 uncultured Thermoleophilia bacterium
CAGAGCATCGGTGCGGCCGTCCAGCTGCTGTGCACGGCCGCGCACGCGCTCGGCTACGGCACCTGCTGGATGACGGCGCCGGTGCTGGCCGCCGAGGCCATCGAGCGGCTGCTCGGCGTCGAGCCGCCCGCCCGGCTGGTGGCGCTCGTCCCCGTCGGCCGCCCCGCCGGCGAGGTCAGGCCTTCGTCGCGGCGCCCCGTGGAGGACGTGCTCGAGTTCCGCTGAGGCGCGCTCCGCGCCCGGCCGGTCCGCACCCGCTCCGCGTCCGGCCCGCAACGGGCCGCGCTTGCCTCCGCGCGCCGAGCCTCGGTACACTCGCGGGCACGGCGCTTCGCCCAGCCGCAACCCCCGGTCCGCATCGCCCGCAAGAGAGGAACCTCCCGTGGCAGACCCGACGCCCCGCATCGCCGACCTCTGCGCCCGCGCGCTCGCGGGTGAGACCCTGGAGGAGCGTGAGCTGGAGGCGCTGCTCTCCGCCGGCCCTGCCGAGGCCGAGACCGTGTTCGCGGCGGCCCGCGAGGCCCGCCGCCGCGTCTCGGGCGACCGCATCTTCCTCTACGGCTTCATCTACTTCTCCACGTACTGCCGCAACGCGTGCGCGTTCTGTTACTACCGCGCCGACAACGACGAGAGCCCGCGGTACCGCAAGACCATGGACGAGGTCGTGGCGATCTGCAACGACCTCGCGGATTCGGGCGTGGTGCTGCTCGACCTGACGATGGGCGAGGACCCGGTGATCCACAACGAGCCCGGGTTCAAGGGCCTTCTGGACCTCGTGTCGGCCGTGCGCGACGGCAGCGGCCTGCCGGTCATGGTCTCTCCCGGCGTGGTGCCGGACGACGTCCTCGCCGCGCTCTCGGAGCGGGGCGCCGACTGGTACGCGCTGTACCAGGAGACCCACACGCTCGAGCTCTACGACCGTCTGCGCGTGCACCAGCCGTACGGCGAGCGCGTGCACGCCCGCGAGGCCGCCCGCGCGGCCGGCATGCTGGTCGAGGACGGCATGCTCACCGGCATCGGCGACACGGCGGCCGACCGCGCGCACGCCGTCGCCTCCATGCGCGACGCGGGCTGGGAGCAGGTGCGCATCATGACCTTCGTGCCGCAGGCCGGCACGCCGCTCGAAGACGTCGTGCCGGCCGGCGACCTCGACGAGCTGCTCACCATCGCCGTGCTGCGCCTCGCCTGCCCGCGGGCGCTCATCCCGGCATCGCTCGACGTGGACGGCATCGCCGGCCTCGAGCGCCGCCTCGACGCCGGCGCCAACGTCGTCACGTCCATCGTGCCGCCCACGAGGGGGCTTGCCGGCGTCTCGCAGAGCGAGCTCGACATCGAAGAGGGCTACCGCACCGTCGAGGGCGTGCTGCCGCACCTCGAGCGGCTCGGCCTGCGCGCCGGCTCCGCCGAGGAGTACCGCGCCTGGCTGGCCGAGGCTCACGAGCGAGCCCTGGTCCACGCGTGAAGCTCCTCGTCGTCGGCGGCAAGCTGCAGGGTACCGAGGCCGCCTACCTGGCCGGCAAGGCCGGCTGGGACGTCGTGCTGGTGGACCGGCGGCCCGCGCCGCCCGCCGCCGGTCTGGTCGCGGAGCACGTGTGCGCCGATCTGACGGCCGACGAGGCCGCGGCGCGGGCGCTCGTCGCCTCGTGCGACGCCGTACTGCCGGCCTGCGAGGACCTCGGCACGCTCGAGTGGCTCGACGCCCGCGTCGAGGGCTGGGGCGTGCCGCTGCTGTTCGACCTGGCCGCCTACAGGGTGACGCAGTCCAAGGCGGCCTCCCGCGAGCTCTTCGAGCGCCTCGGCGTCCCGCTCCCGGCGCCGTGGCCCGCCTGCGGGCTGCCCGCCGTGGTCAAGCCGGACTCCGCGTCCGGCAGCGACGGCGTGACTGTGGTGCACGACGAGGCCGCTCTAGAGGCCGCTCTGGCTGCGCTGCGCGCCGGCGGCCACGAGCCCGTCGTAGAGGAGTACGTCGCCGGCCCGTCGCTGTCCTACGAGGTGCTGGCCGCCGGCGGTCGCGCCCGCACCCTGCAGGTCACCGGCCTGGAGTTCGACGCCGTGTACGACTGCAAGCGCGTCGTGGCGCCGGTCGGCGAAGCGGCGCCCGGCGATGAGCCCGCGGCGGTCCGCGCCGACGGCTCCACGGCGTGGGAGCGCGCGGTGCCCGAGGGTACGCTGGCGCGCTTCGCCGCCGTCTCCGAGCACCTCGCGGCAGGCCTCGGCCTGCGCGGTCTCATGGACGTCGAGGTCATGGTGCGCGGCGGCGAGCCGCTGCTGCTCGAGATCGACGCCCGTCTGCCCAGCCAGACGCCGACCGCCGTGTACTGGTCGAGCGGCCTCAACATCCTCGTGGAGCTGCACGCCACGGTGACCGGCGGCGCGCCCTCGGACGCGCCGGCCGTCACGCGCCGCGCCTGCGCGTACCAGCACGTGCGCGTGCACGACGGCGTCGCGGAGGTCTGCGGCGAGCACGTGATGGGCGGCGCGCGGCCGCTCCGCCTCGTCCCCGGCCTGTTCGGCGCCGACGAGGTCCTCACCGATCACGCGCCCGGCGCGCGCCGGTGGTGTGCTACGCTCATCGTCGCCGCGGCGACGCCCGCCGACGCGCGGGCAGCGGCACAGCAGGCGGTGGCCGGTCTGGCCGCCGCGGAGCACCTGGACCTGCTGCCGGAGAACGACCAGGCCCTCCTCGCGCAGGAGGTGCGCGCATGACGAGGCTCACCGAGGACGACGTCCGCGAACTCACCGACGAGCTCGCCAGGTTCGAGGACCGTCTGCGGGCCATCACCGGCATGGGGCTGCGCGAGGTGGCCATGGCCACCGTGGCCGATCCGCCGGTCTGCGTCCCCCTGCACGGCGCGCGGTGTGCGGCAGTGCCGGTGACCTCCGGCCAGGGCGTCATCTCGGGGTTCACCGACTGCGTGGCGGCCATCCTGCGCCACATGGACTGCGAGGCGTGGGTCACGTCCCAGCCCGACGTGCGAGGCATCCAGGAGGCCGTCACGAGCCGCGCCGAGGTGGTGTTCATCGCCGACGACCACCGTTTCATCGCCCTCGACCTGCGCAACGGCCGCTGCATCGACGACGACCCCGCGACGGCCGACGGCTACGTCACCGCGCTCGACGCGGCCGCGGGCGGGCTCTTCGGCAGGCCGGTGCTGCTGCTCGGCCTCGGCCCGGTCGGCCGCGCGGCCGCCCGCCGCCTCGTGCGCAAGGGCGCCAAGGTCGAGGTCGTCGAGCCCAACGCGGAACGGCTGCAGGCGGCGCTCGACATCGGCCTGCACATCCGTCCGACGACGCTCGACGAGGGGCTCGTCCGCTGCGACCTCATCTTCGACGCGACGCCGGCGCCGGACATCATCGACGTCACGGACGTCAACGAGCGCACCATCGCCGCCGTGCCCGGCATCCCGTCGGCGTTCACGGCCGCGGCGCAGGAAGCCATGGGGCCGCGGCACATCCACGAGCCGCTGGCGCTCGGCGTGGCCGTGATGGTGGCCCGGGCACTGGTCTGACGCTCCGCGTCGCGGCGCCCGGACCGTCCGCGATCTAGTTCAGCAGCGCCCTGAGCGCGGTGACGGCGTCCGTCATCTCCTTGTCCGCAACAGCGATGGCGAACTGCGCCACAGCGACGGTGTCGGTCGCCCCGTCGACGTTCTCGTCGGCCAGCATCCCGGCGGCATCGATCAAGTCCCCGTGCGTCTCGTGCAGAAGGTGCGCCAGGCCCTGCATGTAGGCGTCAACGCCCTTCTCGAGCTTCCGTTTGTCCGGCGCGGTCCGGAACCACGGCTTCACCTTGCGCTCCCACTTGTTCACGATCTTCTGCTGCTCGGCGATCATGGCGACGGCGGCGTCGGTGCCCTGGTCCCTGAACATCCCCGCCTCCTGCGTGCAGCCCTTCAGCTTCGCCTGCTCCTGCTCGTTCTCGGGTGGGATGCAGCCGCGCAACTCCGCGGCCAGTCCGAGGAGGTAGTCGGCGCTGTGGTCCTCGTCGTTGACGAAGAACTCGGCCGCGACCCGCAGGTTGTCCACCCCGACGGCGTACCGGCCTTGGCGGTTCTTCTGTGCGTGCGCCGCAGCGGTGCCCGGCGTGGCCAGCGCCACGGCCACCATCGCGAGCAGGCAGAGGCCGAGCGCGACCAATCGTGCCGCCTGCAGAGGTGCCGGCTGCGACGGTGTGGTGCGGAGCGCCCGGTGCCCCATGAGTCCCTCCCCCTCTTCGCCTTGCGGCGGGGGGGTATGCCGGACCCGGGTGTCGCGGACAAGGGCGCCGGCGCGGTCCCGGCGCCTTTGCTCGCCGCACGTAGTACAATCGGGGCGCGCGGGGGGTCGATCGCAAGGATCAGCGTGGACTCTAAATCCACGTAGGCGGGTGTGACTCCCGCACTCCCCGCCAGCTTCTTCTCTTCCCGTGCTCCCCCGCGCCGCTTCGGCGCCCGGGCTGCGGCGGCTAGTTCAGGAGCCTTCCCATCGCGGCCGTCGCGTCCTTCATCTCCTGTTCGGCGAAGGCGATCCCCCCGATGGCCAGCGCGATGTCCTCGCCCGCATCGTCCAGTTCCTCGGCCTTGAGGTGCGCGGCGGCGTCCTCGAGCCCTCCGTGCGACTCGTGCACGAGATGCGTGTAGCCCTTCATGTAGGCGTCGACCGCCTTCTCCAGAGCCCGCCTGTCCGCCGCCTTGCCGAACCACGGCTTCACCTTGCGCTCCCAGCGGTTGATGCTCTTCTGGGTCTCGCGCACCATCACGACGGTC
>CAIXSE010000138.1 GCA_903921965.1 uncultured Thermoleophilia bacterium
CAGCCCTAGGCGCGGCCGCCGCCGGAACTCCTCGAGGCTGCCGCCCACGACCTCCATGATGCGCCGCACGGGTTCGGTCTCGTGGGGGCAGTCGACGAACACCAGCGGCTTGGCCGTGTTCGTGAGATACGCGTGGTACTCGAGGAGCTCGCGGCGCTCGACCGGCACGTCGTTGGCGGTCGCGAACGTCCACATCAGGTCGATCTCGGGGGTGGCGTCCATGACCGTGGAACCCTCGCGGATGTCCTGGAGGGTGGACGGCCGCAGCTGCCCCGTGCGGAAGTCCAGGGTCTTGGCGATACATGCGGAGGGGTTGAAGTGCGGGCCGTTCAGGCGGTCGAAGACGACGTCCTGCGCCTCGGTGGCCCCGCCCATCGCCCACGCGCCGGGGAGCGAAGCCAGCGCCTCGCGCACCAGCGCCTCGGGCATGCGGACGATGCCGGTCTCGTGGTCGACGAGCGCCCCGCGCTCCTCGAGGGCGCCGACGATGGCCGCGCCCTTGAAGCACATGCCGACGCGCTCGAGCACCGCCAGGGCCGAGTCGATGACGAGGTCTCGTTCGCTCGCGCTGAGCCAGGTCGTCGTACACCTCACGGAGCTCTCCTTTCAAGCGCCGGCGCCGGGCACGGGCCCGGCGCTCGCGGGCGCCGTCCCGATGCCGGCGCCTTTCTGACCGGCCAGCCGGCCGGTGCCCCACAATCTGGTCTCGAAACGGGCATGTCAAGGCTGCGCGGGCGCCGGTCGCGGTGCGCGGGCGACCGGCAGGGCCGGGCGCGGCGGCCGGCCCGCCGCGCCCGCGGGCCACTGTGAAGCTCACCCCTCCGGCGGCGCCAGGCTCTTGCGCACGTCTTTCATGCGCAGCAGGAGGTGCCCGGGCCCGGTGGGCGAGGGCACGAAGCCGTACTTCTCGTAGAAGCCCCGGGCCCGGTCGCCGGGAGCCTCGGCGAGCACGGCCCGGGCGAACATGGTGCTCGAGGCCTGCAGGGCGCGATCCAGGGCCTGGACGAGCGCGGCCTCACCCAGACCCTCGCCCTGCGCCGGGCCGTCGACGGCCAGGCGCGCGAGCAGCACCGCCGGCACCTCGCGCGGGCCCTTGCCCGCGGCCGGCACCTGCGTGTCCGGCCCGGGACCCACGCTCGCCGCCTTGAGGCTGAAGTACGCGAGCACCCGGCGGTCGGGTGCCACCACGCGGGTCTTGCCGGCGCGCTGCTCCGCGAGGGCGCGCTCCGCGAGGAACGTGTCGAGGGCCGGCTCGCCGCAGGCGAAGCCGGCCACGTCGTCTTCGGCCTCGAGGGCGCGCGCCGGCGCGGCGGAGGCGCGCCCCGCGGCCTCGGCGAGCGCGGGCAGCACGGCCGACTTGCCCCCCAGGAGCCCGGTGAACGCCAGCCAGTCGTCGTCCGGCAGGACGAACGCGGTCTGGTCGGCCGACGTGATCGCCTCGCCGGCCCCCGCGACGTCGCCGGCGCCGTAGTCCGGCGCCACGGGGCACGCCAGCTCGCAGACGCGGCAGTAGGCGGTCACGTTGCTGGCCTCCTCGATACCGAACACGGCCCCGTCCATGACCTCGAAGTCCACGTCGAGCTGGTCCTGGCGCTGCTTGCAGAGGGCGCGCTGGAACCGGCCGCCGCCGAAGGCGTCCTTCGGACAGGCCCGGCGGCAGGGCATGTCACAGGCGCCGCACGGGTCGAAACCGGTGAGCGGCCCCGTCGGCTCCAGGTCGGCCTCCATGAAGATGCCGCGCCAGCGCACGCGCGGTCCGTACTCGGGCGTGACGACCAGGTTGTCCCTGCCGATCACGCCGAGGCCGGCGAGCACGGCGGCGTCCTTGAGGAACGCGCCGCCGTACTCGATCTGGTACGGCAGCGACAGGGCGCCCATGCCGAGCTCCTCGGTCATCCACGTGCGCAGGCGCTTCGACTGCGCCGCCAGCTCGCGGTTGCCGGGCGTGAAGCCCTTGACCTTGAGGCTCCACCAGTCCAGCACGGGTTCCGAGGCGGGGTGCGCCAGCCCCCAGACCAGCATGGACTTGAACTCGTCCTTCCACTCCACACCCTCGTATTCAGGGTAGAAGGGGTCGGCGTCGTAGGCCGGGTACGAAGGGGCGCCCTTGAGGTCGGCGATGCGCACGATGCCGACCACCGTTGCCCCTTCGTCGCGCGCCCTCGCGAGGATCTTCTCTCTCAGCCCGTCGCTGCTCATCTGTCGCGTCCCTTTCCTTCCCCGGAGGCGAGACCGCCGCTCCGGCTCACGCATTGAGTCTGACCAGGGCGTCGGCCGCCACGGCCCCCTTGCCCTCCTCGAGCACGAGGAGCGGGTTGATGTCGAGCTCGGCCACGGCACCGGGGTCCTTCTCGACCATGCTCGCGACGGCCATGACCACGTCCGCGGCCGCATTGAGGTCGGCCTGCGGGCAGCCGCGGAAACAGTCGAGCAGCGGGGCGCACTGCAGTCCGGCCAGCGCCTCGAGGACGTGCTCCCGTGTGACCGGGAGCAGCAGCGAGGCGCTGTCCTTCATCAGCTCGACCAGGATGCCGCCGCCGCCGACCACGAGGTAGGGACCGAACTGCGGGTCGCGGGCCACGCCGACGATGAGCTCGGTGACGGCGCCCTCGACCATGCGCTCGACGAGGTAGGAGCCGGAGAGCCCGGCCATGAGGTCGAGCGCGCCGCGCACCTCGGCGGCGCTCCGCAGGTCGAGGCGCACGCCGCCGACGTCCGACTTGTGCGCCACGCCGAGCGCCTTCACGACGACGGGGAAGCCGAGCTCCTCGGCCGCGGCCGCGGCTTCGTCGGCGGAGTGCACCACGCGCGACTCAGGGACCGGCACGCCGTGTGCCGCCAGCAGCGCCTTCGACGCGGCCTCGTCGAGGGCCTCGCCGGCCGCCGTCTGGCGGCCCGGGTCGCTGAGCAGCGGCTGCTCGGGCGGGCGGCTCCAGGCGATACCGACGTCGTACGCCGCCTTCACCGCCGCCACGCCGCCGTCGATGCCGGCCAGCATGGCGACGCCGTCCTGCATCAGCCGGTCGGCCACGTCCTCCGAGCAGGTGTCGGCGAAGGTCGCCATCACCGCGCCCCTGGTGCCGGTCTCCCGAGCGGCGCGCACGAAGCCGCGCTCCGCGCCGCCCCAGGTGGACTGGTCGCACCTGTCGGCGCGCGGGTAGTCGAGCAGGCACAGGGCGACATCGAAGTCGTCCGAGAGCAGCGCGCCGAAGATCGCGGCGTTGGCCTCGTCGTCGTCCCAGCTGAACATCTGGTAGTCGAACGGGTTGGACGGGACGACGCGCTCGTGGACGACGGCGCGCAGCCGCTCCGCCGCCTCCGGCGACAGCGGCGGCAGCGAGAGCCCCGGCCTGAGCGCGTCGGCCAGCAGGGTGAGATCACCGCCGGAGGTGCTCATCGCGGCGATGCGCCCGCCGTTCAGCGGCCCGAGCACATGCAGCACCTTGAGCGCCTCGATCAGCGCCTCCAGCGAGTCGACGCG
>CAIXSE010000139.1 GCA_903921965.1 uncultured Thermoleophilia bacterium
CGCGACCGTTACCGGGCGCAGGCGTTCAACGTCGCCGAGGGCCTGCTCGACTACACCCTGGCGCAGATCGGCACCAACTGGCCGAGCACCGCCACGCCGACCATCGACTTCACCGCGTTCCGCGACCGGTACGCCTCGGCGGTGACCCAGGGCGGGTTCACGATCCAGGATCTGAGCGTGACGTTCTTCGACAACTTCGACACGAACGGCGACGGCTACTACAGCCGCGCCGACACCTACCGCTACGACTACAACAAGGACGGCTACATCTACGTCGAGGCGCAGGCCACGGTGAACGGCCAGAAGGCGCGCATCCAGGTCGAGGCCAAGGCGCGGACGCTCGACATGCAGGTGCCGGCCGGCGTGGCCATCGCCACGAACAGCAGCGTGTACGACCCGAACGCCGGCTCGAACAACGGCAGCTTCGCGGTAGGCTGCGACCCCGCCTTCGGCGGCTACATGGGCTCGGCGACGACGTATCTGAGCATCCTCGCCGGCGGCGCCACCGTGGACCCGCCGATCACCTACGACCCGGCGGTGTTCGGCCCCGACCTGCTGCCGAACCCGAACAGCACGGGCGGCGTCGGCGACGGCGTCCCCGACGGCATCCTGACCAACTACGTGGGGCCGAGCGGGACCAAGCCGGCGAACATGATGATCACCCCCGCCATCCTGCAGAGCATCATCCAGTCGGCGAAGATGACGGGGAAGTGGTATTCGGACATCCCGTCCGAGCAGGCCGCCGGGGCCCTCGCGATCCCGCCCAAGAACGACACCGCCGCGTGGACCGGCACGGTCGTGGTGGAGACGCTGTCGAGGGTCGACCTCGAGAACAACGACGTGATCAACGGCGACGGCGTGGGCGTGAACCCCAAGCCGGGCGTCCTGATCGTCATCGGGCCGCACACCATGTACCCCAACGACCCGACCAAGGTGGGGGTCGCCCAGGGCCTCAAGATCGCCGGCAACGGGACCTACTACGGCCTGGTCTACACCGACGGCGGCATCGAGTTCGTCGGCACGATGCTGGTGGTGGGGATGGTCGTGGCCGAGCAGGACGTCTACCTGAACGGCGCCCGCTGCGTGCAGTACAACGCCAACGTGATCGCGAACCTCAACCAGGCCGTGCTCGTGAACGCCCAGGTGGTGCCGAACACGTGGCGGCAGATCCAGCCGCTCTGAGGCAGGGCGCGGCGGCGGGGACCGGGGCCGCGCGGGACGAAGATCAGGGGGCGGGCGGCCGCAGGGGCGCCCGCCCTTCGGCGTATACTTCCTCTTCCGGGGGCGATTAGCTCAGGGGTAGAGCACCTGCCTTACAAGCAGGGAGTCGCTGGTTCAAATCCAGCATCGCCCACCACTCTCGACCGCCCGCTCCGCGGCCGATATGCGGCGCCCGATGGAGGTCGTGCAGGTGGACAAGACGGTCGATGTGAAGTGGCTCGGCGAGGGGACCCGTTTCGTCGCCGAGGCCGAGGGCGGCACGGTGCGCCTCTCCTCCGAGCTTGACGCCGAGCGCGACGGGCCGTGCCCCATGGACCTGTTGCTCGTGGCCCTCGGTGGCTGCACCGCGACCGACGTCGCCACGGTCCTCCGCAAGATGCGCCAGCCCCTGGAGGCGCTGCGCGTCGAGGTGCGCGGCATCGACCGCGACGAAGACCCGCAGGTGTGGACCGACATCGAGGTCGTCTACCACCTCACCGGCGACCTCGACGAGGCCGCCGTGCGGCGGGCCATCGCGCTCTCCGAGGAGAAGTACTGCTGCGTCGAGGCGCAGGTGCGTGGTACGGCGCGCATCACCTCCCGGTACGAGATCGAGCCCGGGAGGGGTCCGTGACGACGACCGACACGCCGCCGCCGGCGCAGGCGGCTCCGGCCGCTGCCACGCCGCGGCACGGCGGCGGGGTGCGCGGCTTCGCGCACGTCGCGAAGCTGCTCCTGCTGTTCTTCGCGCTCGACGCGGTCCTCATCGTCGGCATCTACCTGGTCCTGCCCGAGCTGGCGCTGGCATCCGCGCCGGGGCTCATGGTCGGCGCTTTCACCGTGCTGCTGCGGGGGCGGCTGCGCGACGGCCTGCTGGCCGTGGCCGCACAGGCCGTCCTCTCCGGGGCGGCCTTCCTCGTGACGCACTCACCCTGGGCGTCCGGCGTGCTCATGGCGCTCGTCGGCGTCGCCATGGCGCTCGGCGGCCGTGTGGGCTGGAGGACGCCTGTCATGGTCATCGCCGTGTTCACGGCCGGGGCGTTCTTCCCCGTGCACGTACCCGGCGACGCCCCGCCGGGGTCGTGGGAGGGGGCGGCCGGCATCGCCCTTGCCGTCGTGGTCGGCGGTGTGCTCGGGGCGGTCGTGCTCCGGCTCGTGCTCCGTCACCACCACGCGCCGCACCGGTCCGCGCCGGTCGCATGGCCCGACGTGGTCGTGAACGCGGTGGCGCTCGGCGTGACGCTCCTCGTCGGCACGGCCGCGGTACTCGCCTGGGACCGGGGGCCGCTGGCCTCGTGGCTCATGATCACCATCGTCATCCTGGCGCAGCCCACCGACGAGCGGACCATGCGCCGCAGCGCGCAGCGTCTGTTCGGCTCGCTCGCCGGCTCCCTCATCGCCGCCGGGTTCGCTCTCGTGCTGACGGCGACCTGGCAGTCGGCGATCGTCACGTTCGTCTTCTTCATCGTCGCCTGGAGCTACCGCCTGTCGCACCCGGCGGTGGAGCTGGGGCAGGGCTACTGGATCTACACCGTCATCACCACGCCGGCCATGATCCTGCTGGCGGTGCCCTCCGGCGGCCACCAGACCATCGAGGCCGCCGGGCAGCGTGTCGGGCTGACCGTCGTCGGGGTGGTCGCCGTGGTCCTGGTGACGCAGGTCGCGCGCTGGGCGGTGGTGCGCGCGATGGCCGGACACGGACCCGGCGCGGCGGCGCCCGGCTGACGCGCCGCGGCGGCGGCGGGCGAACCCCGCCGGGCCCGCCGCGTCCCGTAGACAGTCCCAAGAGGCCTGCCGCACGGCGGGCGCCGACCCGGGGGTGCGTGATGGTGCGACGCAGGTACGTGAAGCGGTCCGGCCGCGTGCCGGCGACCCTGGTGCTCGGGGTGCTCGCGGTCGCGGCGCTGGGAGCCTCGGCGGCGGGCGCGGGCGCACGCGAGGCGGCGCGGGCGCAGCCGTACGCCGCGGGAGGTCAGCCGGTGGTAGTGCTCGTCGGCGGCCTGGGTTCGAACGTACCGAGCGCCGCGGAAGACCCGTCTGGCGGCGCCTGGAAGGCCGTGAAGCGCCGCCTCGAGCGGGCCGGTCACGAGGTGTACGCGGCGCAGTCGCAGCCGGGGCTCCCGGCGGGCGACACCGGCGCCGTCATCGACTCTCAGTCCGGTGACTGGCGCGGCTCGGCCGCGCGGCTCGACCGCCAGCTCGTCGCGGCCGGCCTTTCGGGGCGCGACGTGATCGTCATCGGCCACTCGATGGGCGGCCTCATCGCCCGCGCCTGGGCGGGGACCGGTCACGCCGGCGGCAGCCGCTGCCGGCCGCTCGGCATCGTCCAGCTGGGGACGCCGAACGAGGGGTCCAAGGCGGCCGACCTCGCGATCGGGCCGTTCGCCACGGCCGGCGCCGAGATGCTGGGGGATCTCGCGGCGATGGCCAGGTTCAACGCCGACTTCCCCAACGCGGCGGGTCTGCCGATCTACCGCATCGCCGGCACGTACTTCCCGGATGCGGCGGAGCCGCTCGCGCGCGACTCGGTCGCGCTGCGCACGGTGTGGCTCGCGGTCCACGCCGTCAACGGGCGGGAGCCGAACGACGGCGTGGTCACGCTCGCGAGCGTGCGCGGAGGGCCGCACGCCGGCTGGCGCGGCTGCGCCGCGTTCGCGGCCGTGCACGCGGATTCGCCCTGGCTGTCCACCTATCGCCTGACGGCGGGCTGCGTGCTGCCGTGGCGCAGCGGGAAGAAGGGCGGCGCCGCAGTCGACGAAAAGATCCTGCAGCGCATCGTGGCCGACGTCCGCGGCGTCGAGCGGACCACGCCGGCGGGGAAGACCGCCGGGCCCGTCGCCGTCCCGCGCCCCGTCACCCCTCGGGCATCTCGATGACCAGGACGTGCGAGGGGTCGCGGGCCGTGAGCGTGTCGTCCTCGGCGAAGATCTCCATGTCGCGGTGCGGGTGGGTGTCGAAGCCGGTGCCGGGACGGACCAGGTCGTCGTCGACCACGCGAAGCACGCCGAAGTGGACCCGCTCGGCTCGTATCTGGCGAGCATCAGACCCTCCTGTCTGACGGAGTGACGGTGATGCCGTGTACCGTCGCACGCAAGGAACGATCCGAAGGCCGGCACGGCGCGCGGGGCGGTCCCGGGGAGCGGGAGGGGTCCGTCGCCGCACGCCCCGTAGTGCGTCCCGCCCCGCTGTGAGAGACTGCGTGCCGGAACGTCGACGCGAGGGGGGATCATGAGGCGGATCTTGGCTGCACTGCTGGTGGTGTGCGGGATCGCGGCGCTTGCTGCCGTGGCCGTGGGCTGTGGCTCGGGCGGCGGCACACCCGACCTGGACGGCACGTCGTGGCGGCTCACGGGCTGGTCGGTCAGCTCGCAGGACCCGAACGACTTCACGATCACCGCCGAGTTCAAGGACGGCACGGTGGCCGGGAAGGCGGCGGTCAACAACTACAACGGCGCGTACACCGTCGGCCCGGACGACGCCTTCGCGGCCGGCCCGCTGGCGAGCACGAAGATGGCCGGCCCCGACGCCGACATGCAGGCCGAGGCCACGTACCTGCAGCTGCTCCAGGCGGCCGAGTCGGTGAAGCTCGAGGACCAGACGCTCACGCTGTACGACGCCGGCGGCAACGAGTCGCTGATCTACACGGCCCAGTGACGGGGCGGAGCGCGTGAGGGATGAGGGAGACGGCGTGACGAGCAGCGGCGACGGTCCCGTGAGCGGCGACGGCCGCGCCGCGGCCCTGGAGCGGCAGTCCTTCGTACGGCACGAACTGCGCTCGCCGCTCGCCGTGATGTACCCGTTGCTCTCCCTGCTGCTGGACGAGGGCGGTGATCCGCTGACCGAGGCGCAGCGGGGCTACCTCGGGATGCTCGAGCGGAACGTGCAGCGCATCAACGCGCTGGTCGGCTCCGCCGCGGAGAGCGGGTGGCTCGACTGCGCCGGCGGGGCGCCTGAACCGATGGCCGTGCACGTCGCCGACACGGCGGAGGACGTCGTCGCGCGCCTGACCGGCGCCGCCCACGACAGCCCGCGCGTCACGGTGGTGCGACAGGGCGGGCCGGCCATCGCGCTGGCCGACCCGGAGCAGACGCGCTGCATCGTCAGGAACCTGGTGGACAATGCCGTCCGCTACGGCGGCGGCGCCGTGGAGGTGCGGGTGGCGCCGGGCGGCGACGGCCAGGTCGTGCTCCGCGTGGCCGACCGCGGCCGCGGGATGGACGCGGCCGACGTCGCGGCCGCCTTCGACTTCGGCGTCCGCGGCGCCGCCGCCGCCGAGACGAAGCAGCCCGGCATGGGCATCGGCCTCTGGGTGTGCCGCCGCCTCGCGGAACGCAACGGCGGCACCGTCGAGCTCGTGAGCCTGCCGGGCGAGGGCACCACGGTCACCGTCTTCCTGCCGGCCGCGGGCTGACGGGCCGGCCACGCCGCCGGGCCGCGGCGCCGGCGAGACGGCCCGGCCGCCCGGTGTCGCCGCCCGGAAGTCGCCTGCACGGCCGCGTGGTAAAGTTCCGGTGGCCTCGCTGCGGCGGGGGCTCCTGGCGACAACAGAGGGAGGGCGTCCTGACTGGGAGCATGTCAGCCGAGCGGGCGCCACGCTCGCTCTTCGTGACGAACGACTTTCCCCCGCGTATCGGCGGCGCCCAGTCCTACTACTGGGGCGTCATCCAGACGCTCGACCCCGCCGACGTCACCATCCTCGCGCCGGCCCACGTCGATGCCGCCGCGTTCGACGCCACGCACCCGTACACGGTCGTGCGCGCGTCCACCAGCGTCCTGTGGCCGACGCCGGCGCTGCGGCGGCAGACGGCCGAGCTGGCCCGGAGCGTGGGCGCCGAGCTCGTGCAGCTCGGCCACCCGCTGCCGGCCGGTCTGCTCGGGCCGCAGCTCAAGAAGGAGCTCGGGCTGCCGTACGTGGTGTTCCTCGGCGGCGCCGAGGTCACGCTGCCCGGCGCCATCCCCGGTGTGAACAACGTGCTGCGGCACGTGCTCGGCAACGCCGCGATGCTGCTGACGGTCAGCGAGTACACGGCGCGCGCGGCCTCGGCCCAGGTGGGCGGCCGCGTGCCAGCCGAGGTGCTGCGGCCGCCGCTCAAGGTGGACGAGTACACGCCGGCGGCGAGCGGCGAGCAGGCGCTCGCCATCCGCCGGCGCCTGGGCGTGCACGACGGCGAGCTCGTGGTGTGCCTGGGCCGCCTCGTGCCGCGCAAGGGCCAGGACAAGCTCATCGACGCGCTCGCGATGCTGCGGCGCGAGTTCCCGAAGCTGCACCTCGCGGTCATCGGCGAGGGACGCATGGCGACGCGCCTGTACGACCGTGCCCAGAAGCGCGGCGTGGGCGACCGCGTGCACCTCACGGGCGCGCTCGTGGACTCGGCGGTCGAAGACTGGCTGCGCGCCGCCGACCTCTTCGCCTCGCCCTGCCGCACCCGCTGGGGCGGCTTCGAGGTGGAGGGCTTCGGCATCGTGTTCGCCGAGGCGGCCCTCACCGGCCTGCCGGTGATCGCCGGCCGTTCGGGCGGCGCTCCCGAGGCCGTCGTCGAGGGCCAGACCGGCCTCGTCGTCGACGGCACCTCGGCCGAGCAGGTCGCGGCCGCGCTCGCCTCGATCCTGCGGCTGCCGCCGGAGCAGCGGCGGGGCATCGGCGCGAGCGGCCGCGAGCTGGCGCTCTCGCGCCACACGCCCGCCGTGGTCGGCGAGCGCTATCGGACGCTCCTCAGGCGGGCCGCCGGTCTATGAGCGAGCGCGCCGACGCGGCCGCCGCCGGCGAGCCCCGCCGCGTGTCACGCGACGCTTCACGCGGCGCGGCCACGGCGTTCGGCGCAGCGGAGGGGCACCACCTCGACGCCATCGAGGTCGCCGAGACGATCCCGCTCGACACCATGCCGGCGATCCCGGGGCTCGCCCCGGAGGGGCCGGCCGAGTCGCCCGGCCGCCTCCTGGTACCGAGCATGTGGCGCATGCTGCTCGGCATGGTGGGCGGCCTCGCCGTCGGCGTCGTCGTCATCCTCGTCGCCAACCCGCACATCGCCCGCGACGTGCAGAACGCGCAGCGGGCCTCGGTGCAGCCCGTCTACCTTCTGGCGGCGCTCGCCTGCGTCGGCGTCGTACTGCTCACCGACGCCTGGTCGCTGCTCGTGCTGGCGCGCGTGTTCCAGCCGCGTATCGCGCGCCGTCCCGTCGTCCAGACCGCGCTCGAGTCCCACCTCATCGGGGGCGCCACCTCGTTCGGCGGCTTCGAGATCCCCTATCAGATCGTCATGCTGCGGCGTGGCGACCTCACCGGCCCGCAGGCCATGTCGGTGGTCATCTTCAAAGGCCTCGTGCACACCCTGATCCTCGCCGTCGTCGCGCTGCTCTCGCTGCTCCCGTGGGTCGATTCGCCCATCTCGCCGTTGCAGCGCTGGCTGCTGCTGGGGGTGACCGGCGCGTTCCTGCTGGTCTGGGTCGTGGTGTGGGTGTGGCTGCGCCGCCCCTACGGGCGCGCGTTCGTGCCGAAGAAGCTGCACGGCAAGCTCGACGAGCTCGTCGAGGCGGCGCGGGCCTTCGGCTCCGCCCGACGGCGGACGATCGCCGAGCTCGTCCTGCTGCAGCTCGTCTACTGGGCCGCCATGTTCGCCATCCTCATCTTCGTGCTGCACGCCCTCGGCTGGCGCGGGAGCGTGGTGCCGGTCATCACCGGGCAGGCCGTGATGCAGGTCCTCATGCCGATCTCGCCGCTGCCCGGTGGCGCCGGCGTCGCCGAGCTCAGCTACCTCGCCCTGATCGGCCCGTCCACCCCGGACAGCATCCACGTCTCCAGCCTCGTGTTGTGGCGCGCGTTCACCTGGGTCATCCCGGTGGCGGCCGGGGCGGTGTCGTTGGGCCTGAGAGGAGCCCGGCGGCGCGTGACGCCGGCCGTCCAGACAGAAGGAGCACGCCGTGTCACGTGAACGCAAGCGCTGGGGCGCCGCCCGCACGGCCGCGTGGATGGCCGCCGGCTTCGCCGCCGGCTGCATCCCGACAGGCCGCCTGCTCACGCGGGCGCTCACCGGCGAATCGCTGGACGACCTCGGCGACGGCAAGCCGGGGTCGTCGAACGTCGCCCGCAGCGTGGGCGCCAGGGCCGGAGCGGCCGTCCTCGCACTTGACGCCGCCAAGGCGTTCGCGCCGGCGCAGGCGGCGAAGCTGACCGGCGCCGGTCCCGGCGCTGTGGCCGCCATCGGCCTGAGCGCCATGGTCGGCCACATCGCCGTGGTCAAGGGACGCGGCGCCGCCTGCGCGCTCGGCGCCGCGTTCGCCATGGACGCACCCATGATGGCGCTCGACTGCGTCCCGCTCGTCGGCGGCAGCCTGCTGCACCACCACGCCGAGGCCGTCTCCGTCACGGCGTTCTCTCTGCCGCTCACCAGCCTCGCGCTGCACCCGCGGCGGCCGTCGCGCGCGCTCGGACCGCTGGTGCTCATCCTCATCCTGTTCGGTGCTCGCCTCAGGGGCACGCCCGGCGTCCCGTTCCCGGCCACGGCCACGGGGTGGTGGAAGCGCTTCTGGCTCGATCGCGACGAGTGAGCCGGGGGGACGGCGCGTGCGCATAGGCCTCGTCTCGCCGTACTCCTGGACCGTCCCGGGGGGCGTCAACCAGCACATCGAGCACCTCGCCGAGGAGCTCGAGGCGCGCGGTCACGAGTGCTGGATCATCGCCCCGGTCGGGGCGCTGACGCCGCGGCGGCGCTCCGTCGACAGTCGCCGCCAGCGTGCCGCGGAGCGCTTCATCCCCATGGGCTCCACCGTCCCCATCCCCGCGAACGGCTCGCGCGCCTACCTCAACCTCAACCCGCGCGTCGCCCTGCGCATGGACCGCACGGTGCGCGACAAGCGGTTCGACGTGCTGCACGTGCACGAGCCCTGCACCCCGTCGGTGTCGATGGCCGCGGTCGTCCTCTCGACCTGCCCCGTCGTCGGCACGTTCCACGCGGCCCTGGACTCGTCGCCCTGGTACACGTTGATGGAGCCGGTCGCGGCGCGGCTCGTCAAGTGCATCGACGTGCGCATCGCCGTCTCCCCCGCCGCCAGAGCCTACCCCGCGCGGCTGTTCCCCGGCGAGTTCCGCATCATCCCCAACGGCGTCCCGGTGGAGAAGTACGCCCCGGCCGTCGGCGCCGCCAAGGTGCCCGGGCGTGTGCTGTTCATCGGACGCGCCGAGCGGCGCAAGGGGCTCGCCGTCCTGGTCGAGGCCTTCGCCCGGCTGCGCCGGCTGCGGCCCGAGGCCACGCTCGTCGTCGCCGGGGCGAACCGCCGGCAGGTGATCGACGCCGTGCGCGCCGCCCAGGGTGCCCGGGTCGGCGCGGCGCAGGGCGTGGACCTCACCGGCGTAGAGCCTCTCGGCTGGGTGGACGACGCCGAGAAGGTGCGGCAGCTGGGCGAGGCCGAGGTGGTCTGTGCGCCGTCGCTGACGGCCGAGAGCTTCGGGATCATCCTCGCCGAGGCCATGGCCGCAGGTGTGCCGGTCGTGGCGTCCGACCTGCCGGGATACCGCGCGGTGCTGCAGGACGGCGCCTGCGGGCGGCTGGTCGCCCCCGACGAGCCGGAGCTGCTCGCCGGCGCCCTGCACGATGTGCTCGGCGACGCCCTGCTCCGCCTCCGCCTCGCGGCGGCGGGCCTCGAGGCGGCCCAGAGGCTCTCGTGGACCAGCGTGACCGACGAGATCCTGGAGGCCTACACGGACGCCGTGAAGGTCGGCGACAGGCCCGGCGTGCACGGCCTGCCCGACAGGCCGTGGTTCGGCCGGGCCGTGGTCGAGTACCTCGCGACGAACGGGCGCGCAGGACGCGAGTGAGAGGAGTCGCGGCGCCGCTGCGCCGGGCGCGACGGCGGCGGGTCTGCGGGCGCCGCCTCCCGCGCGAAAGACGCCGCCCGCCGGGGCTGCGCTCGCCCGGCACCTGTTTTGCCGCGCTGTTCCGCGTGTGCTAGACTGCGCTTCCGCTGCACGCGGACCGGCTCTCGCGCCGGCCGTCAGCGACCTGTCGCGGGGGCGTAGCTCAGCTGGTTAGAGCGCCGGCCTGTCACGCCGGAGGCCGCGGGTTCGAGCCCCGTCGCTCCCGCCACACCCTCTTCTTCTGCACCCACCCCGTGCGTCGTGTGCCGTCGTGCGCAACGGCGACCGGGCGACGCGAGACGGCCCTGCACGACGAAGGCGGGGCGAGCTCTGTGAGCTCGCCCCGCCTTCGCTTCAGGAGGTCTTCTCCGGCGTCCGGACCCTTTGCGGTCCGGGAGCCGTGGCAGCGCCGTTCGTCAGAGGTTCACGCAGGTGCCCTGGCCGCCACCCTGGCCGTAGCCCTGGCCGCCGCCCATCATGCCGCCGCCCTGGCCGCACCCGCCGTTCCCGGCGCCGGTGCCGGCCGTCGCGTCGATGCCGTACTTGTCGAACACGGCCTGGACCTTGGCGCGGTAGTCGGTGCGCAGCTTCTGGAGCTCGGCCTGGGCGGCAGCGCTCGTGCGGCTGGTGCCCCACTTGTCGAACCACGCCTTGCGGGCCGCGAAGAAGTCGGCACGCAGGGCCTGGATCTCGGCGAGGGCCTGCGGGTCGGTGACGCCGCAGTTGGCGCCGGCGGCGATGCCGGGGGTGGTGCTGGGGCCCGGCGCCTTGGTGGCGGCAACGGCCACACCTGCGAGGGCGAGGACGGCGACGGCCACGGCGACCGCGATCCACATGATCTTCCACTGCTTCATCTGACTCACTCTCCTCTTTCCGTGAGCGCCGGCCGGGTGCCGGGCAGCTCGCTCTGTCGTAGTGACAGTGATCACGGTACCCGGAGGGTTTGAGAGACCTGTGAAGCGGTTTCGAGGGAGTTGTGAAGCGGTTCTGTGGAGATTGTGAAGGACTGCCGCGGCGCGCCGGGCACCGTTCACGCCCGCAGTGCGCGCTCCAGCAGCTCGAAGCCTTCGTCCGACGCCACCGTGACGCGCACGGTGCCCGGCAGGTCCAGGCCGGCGCCGAGGCGCACGGAGACGCCGCCCCGCTCCAGGCGTGCCTGGAGCTCCTCGGCGTCCGGCGCCACGACGAGGACGAAGTTGGCCTGCGACGGCACGACTTCATAGCCGGCCGCGCCGAAGAGCTCGTACAGGCGCTCGCGGGCGCGGCGCGTCCGCTCCCGGACGCGCTCCAGGTGCGCCGTGTCTTCGAGCGCCGCAAGCGCCGCCGCCTGCGTCGGGCCGGAGACCGAGAACGGCGGCCGGATGCGCCGCAGGGCGTCGATGACGCCGGGGTCGGCGACCAGGTAGCCCACGCGAGCGCCGGCCAGCCCGTAGGCCTTCGAGAAGGTCCGCATCACGGCGACGTTGCCGGTGGCCTCGTGGACCATCGTCACCGCCTCTGGGTCGTCGGCGAACTCCACGTAGGCCTCGTCGACGACGACGAGGCGGGCACTGCTCTTCTCGGCGAAGGCGCGGATCGCCTCGCGCGAGACCGTCTTCCCGGTCGGGTTGTGCGGGTTCACGACGAACGCGATGTCGGCGTCCACCTCGGCCATGGCGTCGAGGTCGTGGGTCCAGTCCCGGAGCGGGACCTTGACGACCGACGCGCCGACGATCTGCGGCACGATCTCGTCCAGCCGGTACGGCGGGTCCGCGCACACCGCGCGGCCGCCCGCCGCGTACGCCATCGCCAGCAGGTAGATGACCTCGTCCG
>CAIXSE010000140.1 GCA_903921965.1 uncultured Thermoleophilia bacterium
GGCCTGGCCGTGGGTGAACGTCTGGTCGGCGCCGATGGCCGTACCGTTCTCGAAGCCGTTGAGGCAGACGACGACCGGGAAGTCGGCGCCGCAGCGCTCCTTCATGCCGGTGAGGATGTCGACGAGCAGCTTGGCGCGCTTCACCTGGGAGCCGCCGTACTCGTCGGTGCGGCGGTTCCAGAACGGCGAGAGGAAGTTGTGGATGATGTGGCTGCTGCCGGCGTTGATGTCGATGCCGTCGTAGCCGGCCTTCTGCGCGCGCTCCGCCGCGTCGACGTACTTGCGCGTGATGTCCTGGATCTCGGGGACCGTGAGCGGGCGGATCATGTCGCGGTGGAAGTCACCCAGCCTGTCGATGTTCATCGCCGAGGCGCCGATGGGCGGACCGTCGAACGTCGCCGGGGCGTTGTCGAACAGCGGCGACTGCCAGGGCCCGTCGTGCTCCATCTGCATGAAGGCGGGTGCGCCGTAGCTGTGGATGACGTCGGTGAGCTCCCGCATGCCGGGGATGTACCTGTCGTCGTCCATGCGGTAGCGCTCGACCCAGCGGGCGCCCACGGGGTAGTCGATCGTGGGCGCCTCGACGGTCACGACGCCGGCGCCGCCGCGGGCCAGGGCGTCGTAGTACCCGAGCGAGTTCTCGTTCATCGAGAGCTCGTCCTGGTGGAAGGTCATCATGCCGGCGCCGGTCTTGTAGATGCGGTTCCGGGTCCTGACCTTGCCGATGTAGCCCGGCTCCAGCAGCTTCGTGTACTTCATCCTGTCGTCACCTGCTCTCGCTGTGGTGGCCCAAGGGGCGGTCAGACGCGCTCGAACACGGCGGCGGCGCCCTGGCCGCCGGCGATGCACATGCTCACGACGCCGTAGCGGCCCTTGCGCCGCCGGAGCTCGTGCAGCAGGGTGGCCGTCAGCTTGGCGCCGGTCGCGCCCAGCGGGTGGCCGAGGGCGATGGCGCCGCCGTTGACGTTGACGATCTCCTGGTCCAGGCCGAGCTCGCGCACGCAGTACACGGCCTGGCTGGCGAAGGCCTCGTTGAGCTCCACCAGGTCGACGTCGTCGACGCCGATGCCGGCGATCTTCAGGGCCTTCGGGATGGCGAACGCCGGCCCGATGCCCATCACGCCGGGGTCGACGCCGTAGCAGGCGAAGGAGCGGAACACGGCGAGCGGTTCGAGGCCCAGGGCCTCGGCCTTCTCGCCGCTCATCAGCACGGCGGCCGCGCCGGCGTCGCTCGTCTGCGACGAGTTGCCGGCGGTCACCGTGCCGTTCTGCCTGAAGATGGTGCGCAGCTTCGCCAGCACCTCGGGCGTGCTGCCCGGGCGGGGCCCCTCGTCGGCGGTGAACAGCGTCGTCGTCTCGACGATCGACCCGCCCGGCGCCGGCCGCCGGTTCACGACCTCGACCGGCACGAGCTCGTCGGCGAAGCGGCCCTCCGCCTGCGCCGCGAGCGCGCGGGCGTGACTCTGGGCCGCGAAGGCATCCTGGTCCTCGCGGCTCACGTGGTAGCGCTCGGCCACGTTCTCGGCGGTCATGCCCATGCTCGTGTAGGCGTCGGCGGCGGCCGCGGCCACGCGGTCGTCCGGCATCTCCTTGTTGCCGCCGCCCGGCACGCACGACATCGAC
>CAIXSE010000141.1 GCA_903921965.1 uncultured Thermoleophilia bacterium
CCGGCTGGGACCTCCCGACGGAGCTGTCCGCCGGGGCGCACACGTTCGCCGTCCCCGCCGGAATCCTGCGCCTGAGCGCCGTCCTCACGGGCGGCGCCGCAGACGAGGACGTGATCACCAAGACCGGCGCCGGCACGCTGCGGCTCGACGGCGCCGCCGGCTATGACGGTGACGTCGCGATCCTCGAGGGCGTGCTCGACCTGACCACCCCACCCGCCGTGCCCGCCACCGCCGACGTCGACGTCTCGTCCGGCGCGACCCTCGCCGTGTCGTTCGACACGCGCGGGGAGCCGGCGACCCTGGGCGGGACGCTCTCCGGCCCGTCGGACTCGCGACTCGAGCTCAACGACAATGCGACGCTCCTGCTCGCCGGCGATCCTTCCGGCTTCTCCGGCACGACGAGCGTGGCGGGCTCCGGCCCCGAGATCGGCGTGCTCCGCATCGGCGACGGCGTCGCCTTCGGCGGCTCCCTGACCGGCGGCGGCGCCGTGAGCGGCCAAGGCAGCATCCCCGCCTTCGGCGACATCACCACCGTGTTCCCGGGTCTCGCCGGCTGGCTGCCTGTCAAGGGCACGTACCCCGCCCTCGAGGTCGGGATGCTGCACAGCGCCACGACCACCTGGTCGCCGCTCACCAGGCTGGCTGTCACGATGACCGATGCCTCGGGCGCCGCGGGGACCGGCTACGACCAGGTGCAGGTGGACGGTGACCTCACGATCCCGGCCGACGGGGTGGTCACGGTCGGCCCGGTCACCAGTGCGGCCGGTACCGTGGGCGAGTGCGCCGGCTTCGACCAGTACACGTCGTACCGCTGGCACGTGGTGCGTGTGAGCGGCGCGATCGGCGGGTTCGACGGGGCCACGCTCGACGTCCCCACCGGCAGCTTCCTGAACGCGTACAGCGGTGCGTTCGGTCTGGAGCAGGGCACTGTGAAGGTCGGGGACACCACGTACCAGACCATCGACCTGGTCTACACGCCGCCGGTGTTCAGCGGTCCCCCGGCCGTCGCCGGTAGCGTCGCCTCCTTCAGCGTCGGCACCACGCAGACGGTGACCTGGGAGACCAACGAGCCGATGGACGCCGGCACCTTCGACGTCGTCGCCGTCGACGCGGGCAGCGTCGAGACCACGGTCGTCGCCGGCGTGCCCGCCGACGGCACGGCGTCCTACGCCGCCACCTGGACGGTCGTGCAGAAGGCCGCTTCCGGCTGGAGGGTGAAGATCGTCTACCACGGCGCCGGCGACGTTCCGAGCGCGAAGAGCACCGCCTTCCGGATCGCGAACCCGGCGCTCACGGTCACCGCGCCGCTGACCGGCAGCAGCTGGTCGAGGAACACCACCCAGACGGTGAGCTGGACCACGACCCCGGCGCTCGCCGCCGGCTCCTTCAGGGCCTGGGCGACGCCGGCCGCCGGGGGGACGACGAGGTCGGTCTCGGCCACCGTCGTCCCCGTCGTCGCCGGGCAGACCGCCTACGAGCTGCCGTGCCGCTGGACGCTGCCCTCCGGCCTCTGGAAGCTCAGCGTCTACTACTACGTCTCGGGCAGCGCCTTCACGTGCCAGAACTCGGTGAAGGTGCAGGTCACCGTGCCCGCGGTCTACACGATCACCTCCTCGAAGGGCACGGGCGGCACCATCAGCCCGCTCGGCGCGACCAGCGTCGAGGCCGGCGCCGACCAGAGCTACACCATCACCCCCACGGCCGGGTACCACGTCGCCGACGTGCTCGTCGACGGCGCCTCGGCCGGAGCCGTGACGAGCTACGAGTTCACGGCGGTGGACCGCGACCACACGATCGCCGCCTCGTTCGTGAAGAACCCGGGCATCGTGGTCACGGCGCCGGGTGAGGGCGCGAGCTGGACGCGCGGCACGACCGAGACGGTGAGCTGGACAGTCGCGCCGGCCCTCACCGTGGGCTCCTTCCGCGTCTGGGCGACGCCTGCGGCCGGTGGCACCACGAGGTCCGTCTCCACGACCGTCGTGCCGGTCGTCCCCGGGCAGAAGGACTACGGCCTCGACTGCCGCTGGACGCTGCCCACCGGCCTCTGGAAGCTCAGCGTCTACTACTACGCATTCGGCACCACGTTCACGAGCCAGAACGCGGTGAAGCCGCAGGTCACCGTGCCCGAGGGCTACGTCATCACGTCGTCGAAGGGCACCGGGGGCACCATCTCCCCGCTCGGGGTGACCTACCTCCTGGCCGGCGCCGACCAGAGCTACACGATCACGCCGGTGAGCGGCTACCACGTGAAGGACGTCGTGGTCGACTCGGCCTCGGTGGGGGCAACGTCCACCTGGCAGTTCACGAACGTGACGAGCGACCACACCATCGCGGCCGCGTTCGAGAAGAACCCGCAGATCGCCGTCACCGCTCCCGCCGACGGCTCCACCTGGAGCCGCGGCACCACCGAGACGGTGAGCTGGACGCTGAGCCCGACACTGACGGTCGGCTCCTTCCGCGTCTGGGCGACCCCGGCCGCCGGCGGCACGACGCGGGCCGTCTCCACGACCGTCGTCCCGGTCGTCCCCCTCCAGACCGCCTACAGCCTCGACTGCCGTATGGCCCTCACGTCCGGCGACTGGAAGCTCAGCGTCTACTACTACGCCTCGGGCACCACCTTCACGAGCCAGAACGCCGTGAGGCCGGTGGTGCACGTGCCGTGAGCATCCGGTGTGGGTGGCGGCGGCCGGGAGAGCCGCCGCCGCCCACAGACTGTCACTGCCCCAGCGGTGCCTCCGTCACGGCCACCGTCGCGCCGGCCGGCCCGAAGACCACGAGGTACGAGCCGGCCGGCGCGCTCGCTTCCGAGGCCGGCGCGCACACGTCCGCTACAGCCGGCGCGCTCACGTCACCTACGGCGGGCCCGCCCTGCGCCAGCTTCGCGAAGTCGCCGCCGTACAGGTACCAGGCCGTGGCGCCGGCGATGCGCAGCGTCGCGCCGGCGGTCACCGTCCGCCATTCGGCGTAGCCGTCCGCGCCGATCGTGACTGCGTTCGCGCCCGCCTGCAGCGCCGGCACCGCGTCCAGCGGCCGGTACAGCGAGCTCGCCCAGCGCATCCACTCCTCGCCGCCGCGCCGCTCCACGACGAGGTCCTCCTGGTCGCGGCCGTAGTTCCCGGGGATCTGCAGGAACAGGTGTGCCACCTCGTCGTCCTGCGTCGCGTCGTGGATCTGCACGGCTCCGTACATCGGCACCGAGACGCCGACGTAGCCGGGGAGCCCGGGGACCTCCCACACCTTGAGCGTCGGGCCGGTCGAGTCGTAGGTCGAGGAGTCCGGACGCTCGTTCACGACGACCCAGGTGCGGCCGGCGCGCGCCTGCCACGCGACGCTGAGCGGGGTACGCGGGCCGACCTTCTGGTACGCCAGGAGCTCCGTCGTCGAGTAGCCGTCGTGGCCGGTGAAGGTCATGACGAGGTACCTGCGGTTGCCCGCGCGGATGGAGCGGTAGCCGATGGGGCTGGTCCCGCGGTGGAAGCGGCCGTCGCGGCGCAGGGTGAAGTCGCTGCCGACCTCCGTCCACTGCCCGTCCGTGAGGGACTCGGTCGTGAGCGCCTGGGCGTCGCCCGGCGTCGGCGTGATGCGGAGGAGGTGCTCGAAGCTTGCCCACGTGCCGGTCATCGCCTCGAGTTGCGCGGCGGTGGCGGTGCGCTGCGGCGGGGCGGCGGCGGGTGCTTTCGGCGGCAGCGAGCGGATGGTCCCCTGCTCCTTGAGCGCCGCGAGCAGGACCTCGCGGCTGAGCCCGTCGAGCCAGTACGTCACGACGGGCGACCCGCTCACCATGATCGCCAGCCTGGCCTTCGGCGCGACCAGCAGGCTGCCGCCGTACTGGTCGCTGCCGCCGTTCTTGGCCCACCCGGTGACGCCGGCGGCCGCCAGGGCGGGCTCGGAGACGGTGTCCCAGCCGAGCCCGAACCGCATCATGCGGCTGGGCGCCGGGTCGAAGTTCCCGAGCGTCTGGTCGGCGGCCATCTCGGCGACGGAGGCCGCCGACAGCACGCGCACGCCGTCGAGCGTGCCTCCGTCCATCAGCATCCGCGCGAAGCGCGCCATGTCCGACGGCGTCGACCAGGCGCCGCCCGCGGCCAGCGGATTGACCGCCTCGCGCGGCCGCACGGAGCCGTCGGCCGCGTACGAGTGCGCGTATGTCCCCTCGGCGTAGGGCTCGACGGGGAACGTCGAGTGCCGCATGCCGAGCGGCGCGAAGAGCTCGTGCTCGACGAACCGGGCGTAGCTCTCGCCGGAGACGGCCTGCACCACGAGCTCGGCGAGCGTGAAGCCGTCGTTGCAGTACACGGAGTAGAGGCCGGGCGTCGCCTTGAGGCGCTGCGTCGCCGCGGTGTCGAGGAACCGCTGCAGGTAGCCGGGGTAGTACTGGGCCGTCGACCAGTCGGTGAAGTCGCTGCCGGGCAGCCCGGAGGAGTGGTCGATGGTCATGCGCACGGTGATGTCGGCGTAGGCGGGGGAGAGCATGCGGAAGGCCGGGACGTACGCCACGACCGGGGCGTCGAGCTTCACCTTGCCCTGGTCGACGAGCTTCATGACGGCCGCGGCGGCGATGACCTTGCTCACGGAGCCGATGCCGTACATCGTGTCCGCTCCGGGCTTCGTCCGCGCCGCGACGTCGGCGTACCCGAACGTCTCCCGCCACACGGTGCGGTCGCCGGCGACCATGGCCACGGAGATCGACGAGGCGCCGGACTCCTGCAGCGCCTCGGCGGCCAGCTCGCGGCCCAGGGCGATCGCCTTGTGGTAGTCGGTCGCCTTCGCCGCCGCGGCGCCGGCCACGGCGGCGAGGACCAGGAGGAAGAGGAGCGCCGCGCAGACCACCCGGGCCGTGGCGCTCACCAGTCGCTGCTTCATGCCGGCTCCCTCCGTGTCCCGCGACCGTGCCGGAGCGGCTCCGCCGGCCGGCCCTTCCCCGTCTTGTGTCGGCTCCGCCGGCCCCGCGCATGAGGCGGCGGCCGGGCGGCACGCGTCTTGTAGAATCACACCCTCGCGGACGGCGCAGCCCGCGCCGCCTGCGTCCGGTCCGACGCCAGCGGCCTCGCCGAGGGGGATGACATGGTCAAGCTCGTGGACTCCCGCGCCCTGCGCGGCGCCAACTACTACAGCTACCGCCCGGTCGTGGTGCTCACCGTCGACCTCGGGGAGTACGACGAGGTGTTCACCGACGCCATCCCCGGGTTCACCGACGCCCTGCTGGAGCTCGTCCCGAGCCTCGAGGAGCACCGCTGCTCGGAGCTGGAGCGGGGCGGGCTCATCAAGCGCATGCGCGAGGGCACGCTGCTCGGGCACGTGATCGAGCACCTGGCCCTCGAGCTGCAGTACATCGCGGGCATGGACGTCGGCTTCGGCAAGACCATCGACACCGACGACCCCGGCGTCTACCTCGTCATCTTCAGCTACTGGGTCGAGGAGGCCGGCATCGTCGCCGGCGAGCGCGCCGTGGAGATCGTCAACGGCGTCCTCGAGGGCCGCGCCGGCGAGCTCGACCTCGAGGACGTGTACCGCGAGATCGAGGACATCGGCGCCGACCACTACCTCGGCCCGTCCACCGCCGCCATCGTCGAGGAGGCCGAGCGCAGGGGGATCACCGTGCTCCGCCTCGACGACTACAACCTCGTGCAGCTCGGCGAGGGCAAGCACCAGCGCCGTATCGAGGCGTCCATCACCTCGCGGACGAGCATGATCGGCGTCGAGACGGCCGGCAACAAGCGGCTCACCAAGAGGATGCTGAGCGACGCCGGCATCCCCGTCCCCAAGGGCACCGTCGTCCGCAAGCTCGAGTCGGCCAGGGAGGACGCCGAGTGGCTGGGCTACCCGGTCGTCGTCAAGCCGCACGACGGGCACCACGGCAAGGGCGTGACGACCGACATCCGCGACGAGAAGGACCTGGCCGAGGCGTTCGCGCGGGCGAAGGAGGTCAGCGACAAGGTCATCGTCGAGAAGTGCTACGTGGGCAGCGACTTCCGCATGCTCGTGGTGGACGGGAGGTTCGTGGCGGCGGCCCGACGGGAGCCGGCCGCCGTGACCGGCGACGGTGAGCACACCATCGCCGAGCTGATCGCCATCGAGAACCGCGACCCGCGGCGCGGGTACGGGCACGAGAAGGTCATGACCAGGTTGTCCACGTCGGAGGTGACGACGTACCTGCTCGAGCGCCACGACTACACCCTCGAGACCGTCCTCGCCGACGGTGAGGTCTTCGCCCTTGAGCTCACGGCCAACCTCTCGACCGGCGGCTCGGCCGTCGACGTCACCGACACCGTGCACAAGACGAACCGTTTCATGGCCGAGCGCATCGCCAGCATCGTCGGCCTCGACATCGCCGGCATCGACGTCATCGCGCCGACGCTGGAGCAGCCGGTGAAGAAGGTGGGCGGCGCGGTCATCGAAGTGAACGCCGCCCCGGGCCTGCGCATGCACCTGGAGCCCGCGGTGGGGCGCCGCCGCAACGTCGCGGCGCCCATCATCGACATGCTCTTCCCGAAGGACGCGCCGCACGACATCGGCATCGTCGCCGTCACCGGCACGAACGGCAAGACGACGAGCGTCCGGCTCATCGCCCACATCATGGATCACGCCGGCCTCAGCGTCGGCATGACGACCACCGACGGTATCTACGTGCGCGGCAACCTCATCGCCGAGGGCGACATGAGCGGGCCGTACTCCGCCCAGGTCGTGCTCCGCGACCCGCTCGTCGACTGCGCCGTCCTCGAGACCGCCCGAGGGGGCATCCTGCGCTCGGGCATCGGCTAC
>CAIXSE010000142.1 GCA_903921965.1 uncultured Thermoleophilia bacterium
GGGCACATGCGCGAGGCCGTGGTGCTGCCCGAGCCGGGCAGCCTGCGCATCGCCGAGCGCGGCCTGCCCGACTGCGAGCCCGACGAGTACGACACCATCGTCAGCGACATCGACAACATCCTGCCGCGGCCGCCGCTCGGCTCGGCCTTCCGCGTGCACGTGACCGGCCTCGTCTACAATCGCCGCAGCGGCGCCCCCGAGACCGGCGACCCCGAGATCGCCAGCGACCTCGGCAGCTACCTGCGCGAGAAGATCTACCACCACCGCGACGCCATCGTGCGCGTGGAGAACTACATGATGCACGACGCCGACGTGGCCATCTTCGCCTACGGCAGCGTGGCGCGCTCGGCGCGGGCCGTCGTCAAGTGGGCCCGCGCCCAGGGCGTCCGCCTCGGCATGGTCCGCCCCATCACCCTGTGGCCCTTCCCGACGAAGTCGGTGGAGCGCATGGCCGACCAGGTGCGCACCGTCATCGTGCCCGAGATGAACATCAAGCAGATGAGCTGGGAGGTCCAGGCGGCGGTCGGCGGCAAGGCCAAGGTCGTCGACTACGGCCGCGTGGACGGCAAGCTCATCACCCCCGACGAGATCAAAGAGCTCGTCAAGAAGGAGTACTACTACCAGGATTGGGAGGCGTCGTGAGCGCCCTCGTCGACCAGGAACAGCTGGAACAGGAACCCAAGCAAGACTTCAAGCTGCCGCACATCAAGCTGCACACGACGGGCGAGATCGTCCCGTGG
This sequence comes from uncultured Thermoleophilia bacterium, assembly GCA_903921965.1. The sequence continues at coordinate 741 of CAIXSE010000142.1, forward strand.
CTGCGCACGCAGCGGACCATCTGGTGCCCGGGCTGCTCCAACGGCACCATCACCCGGGCGCTCATCGACGCGATCCTCGGGCTCGACCTGGACCCGGAGAAGGTCGTCGTGGTCGCCGGCATCGGCTGCAGCGGCCGCATCGCGCAGTACCTCGAGTACTCGACGGTGCACACGGCCCACGGCCGCGCCCTGGCGGTGGCGACCGGCGTCAAGGTCGCCGACCCCAGCCTGCACGTCATCGTCGCCATGGGCGACGGCGACTGCTCGGCGATCGGCGGCAACCACTTCATCCACGCGGCGCGGCGCAACATCGACGTCACCGCGCTGGTGTTCAACAACTCCATCTACGGCATGACCGGCGGGCAGATGAGCCCTACCACGCACACCGGCGACAAGTCGACGACGAGCGTGTACGGCAACGTGGAGCCCGCCTTCGACCTCTGCGAGCTGGCGCACGCCGCGGGGGCGACCTACGTCGCCCGCGGCACCGCCTGGGGCTACCGCCAGCTGGTGGACGTGATCGCCGGCGGCATCGCCCACAAGGGCTTCAGCATGGTCGAGGCGATGGCCGTGTGCCCCATCTACTACGGGCGCTTCAACCTGACGCCCGACCCGGCGGAGTTCCTCAAGGTGCAGAAGGAGCGCGCCGTGCCCGCCAGCAAGTTCGAGGAGGGCGAGTCGCGGCGGCACGACGAGTACCCGGTCGGGATGATCCACCACGCCGAGCGCAGGGAGTTCGTGGAGGCGCTCGGCGAGGTCGCGGCGGAGGCGGAGGCCAAGGCGAAGCCGGCCGCGGCCGGCGGCGGGAAGGGCAAGGCGGCGAAGGGAGGCGGCAATGGTTGACGGTCACGACCTCTCGGTCCGCGCCGAGATCCGCTGCTCCGGCGCCGGCGGCCAGGGCATCCTGCTGGTGGCCGCCATCATCGCCGAGGCCGCCACGGAGCTCGGCAAGCAGGTGGTGCAGACGCAGAGCTACGGCCCCGCCGCGCGCGGCGGGGCCTCCAAGAGCGAGGTGATCATCTCCAACGAGGAGATCGACTACCCCGAGGTGCTCTCGCCCGATGTGAACCTGTGCCTCGCGCCCGGCGCCTACCGCGCCTACGTCACGGACATGCGGCCCGGCGGCCTGCTCGTCTACGACTCCGACCTCGTGCACCCCGGCTCCGAGGCCGAGCAGTGGACGCTGTGCGGCGCGCCGTTCACGCGCGTGACCGCCGAGGAGCTCAAGAAGAAGGTCGTCACCAACATCGTCTCGCTCGGCGCGCTCGTGGAGTTCGCCGGCATCCTGCCGGCCTACGCCGTCGAGGATGCCGTGGTGAAGCGCGTGCCGGAGAAGTTCCGCGAGCTCAACGCCGAGGCGTTCCGGCTCGGCCGACGGCTGGCGTCGGAGGCCAGCCTGGCGCCCACCCCGTCCGCCTGACCCGCGCATGGACCTCCTCGAACATCAGGGCAAGGAGCTCTTCGCCAAGGCCGGCCTGCCGGTGATGGCCGGAGAGACGGCGTGGTCGCCGGCCGAGGCCGTGGCCGCGGCGCGGCGCATCGGCCTGCCGGTCGTCGTCAAGGCGCAGGTGAAGACCGGCGGCCGCGGCAAGGCGGGCGGCGTGCGCAGGTGCGCCACGCTGGAGGACGTGGAGGCGGCCGCCGCGGCGGTCCTCGCCATGAAGATCAAGGACAGGCCGGTCGAGTGCGTACTCATCGAGGAGGCTGCCGACATCGCTCGCGAGATGTACCTGGCCTTCATGCTCTCGCGCGCCGACCGCGGCCCCGTGCTGGTGTTCGCGCGCGAGGGCGGCGTGGACATCGAGAGCATCGCGCGCCGCGACCCCGACGCGCTCATCCGCCGGCCCATCGACCCGCTCCTCGGCCTCTGCGACTACCAGGTGCGGGACGTGCTCGCGGCGGCCGGCGTGCCGCGCAAGTCGTTCGCCGGCCGTGCCCTGGGCGCCGTGGTCAAGTCCGCCTGGGATCTCTACTACGAGACCGACGCGTCGCTGCTCGAGGTCAATCCGCTGGCCCTCACCCCGGACGGCGCCGTCGTGTGCCTGGACGCCAAGGTGACGGTGGACGACAGCGCGCTGTTCCGGCACCCGGACTTCCTGGCGCTGGCCGAGGCGGGGCTGGACGAGCGCGAGCTCAAGGCCCGCAGGGCGGGACTCGCGTTCGTGCCGCTGGACGGCGACATCGGCGTCGTCGGCAACGGCGCCGGCATGGTCATGAGCACCATCGACCAGCTGGCTGCGAGCGGCGGCAAGGCCGCCGACTTCTGCGACCTCGGGGGCGGAGCGCGCGCCGAGGTCGTGGCCGGAGCCCTCGACGTCGTCCTGCAGGACGAGGGCGTCAAGGCCGTGCTCGTCAGCATCTTCGGCGGCATCACCCGCTGCGACGAGGTCGCCCGCGGCCTCATCCAGGCCTTCGGCCAGACGCAGATCGACGTGCCCGTCATCGTGCGGCTCGACGGCACGGCGGCCTCGGCCGGGCGCAAGATCCTCGCCGAGGCGGCCCTCGACGGCGTGAGCGTGGCCGCCGGCGTGCCCGAGGCCGTGCAGCTCGCGGTCGCGGCCGCACGGGGGCCGGAGCCGGCCGCCCCGGCCGCGCCGAAGGCGCCGCGGGGCGGGAAGAAGACGGGGGCGAAGCCGGCGAGGGCGGCAACGCCCCGCGCCGACTCCGCCGCGTCCGCCGAGGAGGGCATCTGATGGCCATCCTCATCGACGAGACCACCCGCGTGCTCGTGCAGGGCATCACCGGACGCGAGGGGACGTTCCACGCGGCGCGCATGCAGGCGGCCGGGACCAACGTGGTCGCCGGCACGTCGCCCGGGCGCGCCGGCCAGGAGGTCGCCGGAGTGCCGGTGTTCGACACCGTCGCCGACGCCGTCGCCCAGACCGGCGCCGACGTCTCCGTGATCTTCGTCCCCGCCGGCTTCGCGCGCGACGCCATGATCGAGTCGGCCGACGCCGGCATCCGCCTCATCGTCTGCGTCACCGAGGACATCCCGGCCCGCGACATGGCCGAGGTCATCTCGCATCTGGAGCGTCGCAACACGCTGCTCATCGGCCCCAACGGGCCCGGCATCGTCACCCCCCGGCGCTGCAACGTCGGCATCATGCCGGCCGAGGTCTGCATGCCCGGCTCGGTCGGCGTCGTGTCGCGCTCGGGGACCCTCACCTACGAGGTCGTGAGCGCGCTCACCGACACGGGCATCGGCCAATCCACGATCATCGGCATGGGCGGCGACCCGGTGCACGGCCTCGGGTTCGTCGACTGCCTCGACCTGTACCAGGCCGACCCCGAGACCGAGGCGGTCATCCTCATCGGCGAGATCGGCGGCAACGACGAAGAGACCGCCGCCGCCTTCATCACCAGGCACGTCACCAAGCCGGTCGTGGCGTACATCGCCGGCTTCGCGGCGCCGCCCGGCAAGCGCATGGGCCACGCCGGCGCCATCGTCGAGGGCGGCGCGGGTACCGCCGCCGACAAGAAGAAAGCGCTCGAGGCGGCCGGCATCCCGGTGGCCAAGGCGCCGTCCGAGGTCATCCCGTTGCTCAGGAAGAGCATGGAGAAGGCGGAGAGGAAGCGGAATGGGTGAGGCACCCGACGCGGTCGTCGTCGGCGACGGCCCCCTGACGGTCGAGCAGGTCGTGGGGGTGGCGCGCGGCGGCGCCCAGGTGTCCCTGGGCTGGGCCGCGCTGGACCGGATCGCCGCGGCGCACGAAGTCATCGCCCGCGTGATCGCCGAGGAGCAGGTCGCCTACGGCGTCACCACCGGCTTCGGCCTGCTGGCCACGACGCACATCCCCGGCGCCAAGGTGAAGGAACTGCAGGAGAACCTCGTGCGCAGCCACGCCGTCGGTGTCGGCGAGCCGCTGAGCCGCGAGACGGTGCGGGCGGCGATGCTGATCCGGCTGAACACGATGGCGCGCGGCCACTCCGGCGTGCGCGCCGAGTGCGCCGAGATGGTCGCGGCGATGCTCAACGCCGACATCGTCCCGTGGGTGCCGTCGCGGGGCTCGCTGGGCGCCTCCGGCGACCTCGCCCCGTCCGCGCAC
>CAIXSE010000143.1 GCA_903921965.1 uncultured Thermoleophilia bacterium
CGACGTCTACTGGTGGCCGTACGCGCGCCCGGCCGGGACCGGCGAGGCGTTCACGCGCGAGCGCAGCACCGGACCGGTCGGCATGGCGCTCGCCTTCCTCCTGGCCGGCGTGGTCGTCGCCGGGCTCGCCGGCATGCTGCTCGGCGCCCTCGGCTCCTGGTACGCCGGCCTCGTGGCCGCGGCCGCGTCGGTGGCCGTCGCGCTCGGCGTGCAGGCGCTCGTGGCCCGCAGGCTCGGCGGCATGACCGGCGACGTGTACGGCATGGGCATCGAGCTCGCCGAGGCCGCGTCGCTCGTCGCCGGCTGCGTCGTCGTGGGGGTGCTGCTGTGAGGCTGTACCTGGTGCGGCACGGCCAGTCGACCGGCAACGTCGGGCCGCACCTGATGGGGCAGAGCGAGCACCCACTGACGCCGCTCGGCGAGGCGCAGGCCGCCGCCGCGGCCGCCCGTCTGGCGCCGTTCGGGCCGATGCCGGTGTACCACAGCGACCTGCCGCGCGCCGCCGCGACGGCGCGGGCCGTCGCCGCCGCCTGGGGCGGCGACCCCGTCCTCGTCTCCGACGCGCGCCTGCGCGAGATCAGCCTCGGCGAGTACGAGGGCGCGTCGTGGGCCCGCTTCGAGGCCGACACGGAGCTCATGGCGGCCTTCGAGCGCGACCCGTACGGCACCGCCGTGCCCGGCGGGGAGTCGCTCGCCCACCTCGTCGAGCGCGTGATGGCCGCCGTACGCGAGATCCTCGCGGCGCACGGAGTGAGCGACCACGACGGCGGGCTCTCCACCGAAGCCGTCGCGACCTCCGATGCGAGTGCGCTGGCCACCGGCTTCCACCGTCCGCCGGCGGGCGACGCAGCCTGCGTCGTCGCCCACGACGGGCCGATCCGCGCCGTCCTCAACCACTACCTGGGCGTGCCGCCGGAGAAGTGGTGGACGCTGTCCACCACCCACGGCGGCGTCTCGCTGCTCGAGTACAGCGACGGCTGGGTCAACGTCCGCTACATGAACGCCGCCGAGCACCTCGCCGGCCTCGAGCCCGACGTCTACGTGCCCTCGATGGACGACCCCGGCGTGGATGCCGGGGACGAGTCGCCCGCTTCAGCGGGCTGACCCCGGGCGACACCGTGCACCGCCCGTACGACGACTGGCGCTTCACCCTCTCCACCGTCCTCCTGGCCGGCGTCTTCGACGTCGCCCTCGGCGAGCCGCCCACGCCGGTGCACCCCGTCGTGTGGATGGGCAGGCTGATCGGCGCGCTCGAGCGGCGGCGCCCGCACGACCGGCCCGTCGCCGAGTTCGCCTACGGCGCCGGCATCGTCGCCGTGACCGCCGGGACGGCGGCCGGCGCCGGGCTCGTGCTCGACCGCGGCCTGCGCCGGCTCCCCTGGTGGCTTGCGCTGCCGGCGGCCGCCTACGCGCTCAAGACGGCGTTCTCCCTGCGCGGCCTCGTGCGCGCCGGGCGCGACGTGCAGCAGGCGCTCGGCGAAGACACCGACGCGGCTCGCGAGCGGCTCTCGGCGCTGGTCAGCCGCTCGCCCGACCTCGACCCCCCGCTGATCGTCTCTGCCACGGTCGAGTCGCTCGCCGAGAACCTCACCGACAGCGTCGTCTCGCCGCTGCTCGCCTTCGCGCTGCTCGGGCTGCCGGGGGCGCTCGCCTACCGCGCGATCAACACGATGGACGCCATGCTCGGCTACCGCGACCACCGCGAGTACGTCGGCAAGGCGGCGGCCCGCAGCGACGACGCCGCCAACTGGCTGCCCACGCGCCTCACCGGGCTGCTGCTCGTGGGCGTCGCCGGGCTGCGCGGCAGGGCCGGGCGCGCGTGGTGGGCGTTCCGCACGCAGCACCGCCCGGAGCACGGGCCCAACACGACGCTGGCCATCGCGACCATGGCCGGGGCGCTCGGCGTGCAGTTGCAGAAGCCGGGTGTCTACGCCCTGGGCGAGGCCGAGCGGCCGCTCACGCCCGAGGTCATCGGCGACGCCGCGCGCGTCGTCTGGACGGCCGGCGGCGTGGCCATCGGTGCGGCCGCGGGGCTGGCCGCGCTCGCGCGGGCGGTGCGCTCGTGAGCGGGCTCCTCCGCAACGTCGAGCGCTCGGTGCACGGCGCCGTCGACCCCGCGGCGCTGCGCGCCGAAGGCGTCGACCCCGCCGCCATCGTCGATTTCAGCTCCAACCAGTCGCCGCTGGGGGCGGCTCCCGGTGTGACCGCCGCCGTCGCCGGCGCGGTCGTGGACGCGTACCCCGACCCGCACGCCGCGGAGCTCGGCGAGCGCCTCGCCGGGCGGCACGGCGTCGACCCCGGCCAGGTCGTCTGCGGCAACGGCAGCACCGAGCTCATCCGCCTCGTCGCCCAGCTGGCCCTCGCCCCCGGCGACACCGCGCTCGCGCTCGCGCCGGTGTTCGGCGAGTGCGAGGTGGCCACGGCGCTCGCCGGCGCCCGCCTCGAGCGGGTCATGCTGGCGCACGCCGGCCCGGGCCTCGGGTTCTTCTGCGACGAGGCTGCGCTCGCGGGCGCGCTCGAACGCTTCACGCCGCGCCTGTGCTGGCTCTGCTCGCCCAATAACCCGACCGGGGCGGCACTGCCGGCGACCCTCGTCGCGAAGGTCGTGGCCGCCAACCCCGGGACGCTGTTCATCCTCGACGAGGCCTACTGCGACCTGCTGGCCGAGCCGCAGTGGGAGCGCGACTCGCTGGCCGGCGGCAACCTCGTCGTGCTGCACTCGATGACCAAGTACTGGGGCCTCGCCGGCCTGCGCCTCGGCCACGCCGTGGCGGCGCCCGAGACGGCGGCGGCGCTGCGTGCCGCGGCCCCGCCCTGGAGCGTCAACGCCTGCGCCCAGGCCGCCGGCGTCGCGGCGCTGGCCGACCTCGACCACCACCGCCGCTCGGTCGAGCTGCTCACCGGCGAGCGCGACCGGCTCGCCGCCGGACTGCGCGCCCTCGGGTGGACCACCGAGCCGACGACCGCGGGTTTCTTCCTGGTGCACGCCGGCGAGGCCGCCGCACTGCGGCGCGGCCTCCTGGCGCGCGGCTGCCTGGTCCGCGACTGCGCTTCGTTCGGGCTGCCGGAGCACGTCCGCGTCAGCCCCCGGCACCCCGAGCAGAACGACCTGCTGCTGGGCGCGTTCGCCGCGCTCCGGCCGCCGGAGGCGGCGCGGTGAGCGCGGCCGTCTCGATCCCGCGGATCGTCGTGGCCGCGCCGCGCAGCGGCGAAGGCAAGACCACGATCGCCCTCGGCCTGATGGCGGCGCTCCGCCGCCGCGGCCTGCGCGTGCAGGGCTTCAAGGTCGGCCCGGACTACCTGGACACCGGCTACCAGCGCTACGCCGCCGGCACC
>CAIXSE010000144.1 GCA_903921965.1 uncultured Thermoleophilia bacterium
ACTGGCCCGCAGACTCGGCACGTCGCAGGCGTACGTGACCCGACTGCTGAGCGGCAACGCGAACTTCACGCTCAGGACGATGGCGAAGCTCGCCTACGCGTTGGGGATGGAACTGGACGTCGGCTTGCGGCCGCAACGAGCGACCGCGCTGCCCGCGGAGTCGGGCGGGACGGCCGCCGCTGAGTGAGACCCAGGCAGGCGCCGAGGGCGAGCACCTCGGGCGCGTCATGCGTCCAGGATCTCGCCCAGACCCTCGACCACTCGAGCGACCTCTTCAGGAGACAGCGCGGCCAGCCGGCGGCCGATGCGTTCGACCGACAACGTGCGGACCTGGCTGACCTTGACCCAGGATGACTTCGGGAGCTCCGCCGACGTGACCTCTAGGGTCAGCGGAAAGCCCGCCCGCGGCGGCTGCGACGTGAGCGCGACCGCGATCACCGTTCCGGAGCGCTCATTGAAGACGTCGGCGCTCAAGATCAGCACGGGCCGCTGACCAGACTGCTCGTGCCCGCGAGCCCGGCCGAGGTCGGCCCAGCGGACCTCGCCTCTCAGTAGTCCGGCCACGCGGCCAGCTCGGCGTCGATGCCCTCTTCTGCGAGCGCCTGCTCCGCGACCGGGTCGAGCTTGGCGCACTCCTCGGCCAGCCGTGTACGCGCCAGCCGCGCGAGCTTCTCGTCCACGGCTTCCTGGATGGCCTGGCTGCGATTCGGAAAGCGGCGCTCCGCCACCAGCCGGTCGATGGCACCGAGCGTTCCCTCATCGATGGTGATGGCGATCTTCGCGCGTCCCACGTCGCACCCCTGAGTATGATGCTTCATCATACCACTGAGGACCATGCGAGACAGGGACGGTGCAAGGGATTCGTCGTCGTGCCCGGTCGTCCGCTCCATACCTTCCTCAGCGTAGAGGACACCGCTGGGCCGCGCGAGGATGACGATCAGGCAGGCGGGATGACGTTCGGCGCAGCTACGACCGAGTGGTGAGCCGCCGCTTGACCTCGTCCCACGGAACGAGGCCGACGTTGCCGCCATCGAGCGCGTCCAGGCGACGGTCGAGCTCCGAGCGCTGCGTCGGCGTGAGCGGCACGGCTTCCGGCGTGGACCGGAGGCTCTCCCACAGGTCGCTGATGAGCTGCAGACGCTCGCGGGGAGCCAGCTTCTCGATGTCGATGGCGGGGGCGTTCATGACCCGATGATAGGGACTCGCCCCAGCGGCGGCAACGACGTCGCGCCCGCCGGGAGATGAGGATGCAGGTACGCGCAGGGCGCACGTCAGGACGCCTTGGTTTCCAAGTGGACCGCTTTGCTGCCAGTATCCAGGGGTGGGTCCGACGGATGACGTCAACGCCGAGCTCGCGGCGCTTCGCGCCGAGCTGAGCCGGCTGCGCGCTGAGAACGACGCCCTGCGCGCAGCTCTGAGGCGTCACGCTGCCAGACTCCAGCCTGTCGCAAGCGCGACCGGACCGCCGCAGCCGGGCCAGGGCATGGACGCGACCCCCGAGCCCGCGAGCTCCGCCGTCACCCGTGACTCGCCGGAGGCCGCGAAGATCGCCCTGTTCCGCGCGCTCTTCCGCGGCCGCGAGGACGTCTTCGCGGTGCGCTGGCAGAGCAAGGCGGGACGGTCCGGCTACTCGCCTGCGTGTGCGCACGAGTGGGACCGCGCGCTGTGCGCGAAGCCCGCAGTGAAGTGCGCCGACTGCCCGCAGCGGGCGCTGCTGCGCGTGACGGACGACGTCGTGCGCGACCACCTCACCGGACGCCGCACCGTCGGCTGCTACCCCCTGCTCGCCGACGACACCTGCCTGTTCCTCGCCGTCGACTTCGACAAGGCCGAGTGGCGGCGCGACGTTTCGGCATTCACAGCCGTCTGCTCCGAACACGACGTCCCGGCCTCCGTCGAGATCTCACGGTCCGGCGACGGAGCGCACGTCTGGCTGTTCTTCAGCGAGCCGGTCGAGGCTGTCGCCGCCCGCCGGCTCGGCACGGCGCTCCTCACCCGCACCACAGCGCGCCGCCATGAGGTCGGCCTGGACTCCTACGACCGCCTCTTCCCCGGTCAGGACACGCTCCCAAACGGCGGCTTCGGCAACCTCATCGCGCTGCCACTCCAACGTGAGCCTCGCGACGCGGGAAGAAGTGTCTTCGTCGACGCCGAGCTGCAGCCGGCGCACGACCAGTGGGCGTTCCTCGCGAGCGTGAGGCGGATGACGCGTGCCGACGTGATGGACGCCATCTCCGGTGTGCTCGCGGGAGACGACCCGTTGGGCGCGCGCATCGCCGTCGACGACGACGTCGAGGAACCGTGGCTGCTCCCGCCATCTGGCCGGCGCCCGGAGTCGCCGCCGGCCGGTCCGTTCCCTGCCGCGATCGAGCTCGTGTCGAGCAACCTGGTGTACGTGCCCGCCGAAGACCTGCCGCAGACCCTGCTGGACCGCCTCGTCCGTCTGGCTGCCTTCGACAACCCCGAGTTCTACCGAGCCCAGGCGATGCGGCTGCCGACGTTCGCGAAGCCGCGCATCATCAGCTGCGCCGAGGAGGTCTCCGGCTACATCGCCCTGCCGCGCGGCTGCCTCGAACCTGCGTTGGAGCTCCTCGAGTCGCTCGGCATCGCTGCGCGGGTGCGGGACGAGCGCGAGGCGGGCCGGCCGCTCACGGCCACCTTCGTCGGACATCTCACGCCGCAGCAGCTCGAGGCGGCCGAGGCGATCGCCGCTCACGACATCGGCGTGCTCAGCGCCGCCACTGCCTTCGGCAAGACGGTGGTGGCGGCGTGGCTCATCGCCGCTCGCGGGACGAACACGCTGGTGCTGGTCCACCGGCGGCAGCTCATGGACCAGTGGCGCGAGCGTCTGGCGGCGTTCCTCGAAAGGCCTATCGGGGCGATCGGCGCGGTCGGCGGCGGCCGGGCGAGGGCGACCGGCGACCTGGACGTCGCCGTCATCCAGTCGCTGAACCGACGCGGCAGCGTCGCCGACCTGGTGGCCGAGTACGGTCAGGTCATCGTGGACGAGTGCCACCACGTCTCGGCGTTCAGCTTCGAGCAGCTCATGAGGCAGGTCCATGCCCGCTACGTGGTCGGCCTCACGGCGACGCCCACACGGAGGGACGGTCATCACCCGATCATCACCATGCAGTGCGGGCCCATCCGCTACCGCACCGACGCCAGGGCACTCGCGGAGTCGCGTCCCTTCACCCACACCGTCATCACGCGGGACACGGCGTTCTCCCTGCCGGCAGCGGAGGGCGAGCCGGGCATCCAGGCGGTGTATGCGGCCTTGGCGGCGGATGACGAGCGCAACGAGCTGATCCTCGCCGACATCCGCGCCGCGCTGGCGAGCGGGCGTTCGCCGCTCGTGCTGACGCAGCGCACCGATCACCGCGACCGCCTGGCCGAAGAGCTGCGGCGTTCGGTCGAGCACGTGTTCGTCATCTCCGGAGGAATGAGCACGAGACGCAGGCACGACGTGGCGACACAGCTTGCCGAGACGCCGGCGGACGCGCCCCGCGTCCTGGTCGCGACCGGACGCTGCGTCGGCGAGGGGTTCGACGACCCGCGCTTGGACACGCTGCACCTGGCCATGCCGGTCGCCTGGCGCGGCACGCTGCAGCAGTACGCCGGCCGTCTGCACCGCCAGCACACGGGCAAGACCGACGTCGTCGTCTACGACTACGTGGACCGCCTTGTGCCGGTGCTGGCGCGCATGCACCTGAAGCGGCTCGCGGGCTACCGGGCGATGGGGTACAGCGTCGACATCCCGCCGGGCGAGACTCAGACGGGGATGCTCTGAGCGACCCGACGCCGCTCGCTGAGCCCGCTCACGGCGGTGGATCGAGCGGGCGAGGGCCAGCGGCGTGCGTCCGCGGAGTCAGGCTGCATAGAGCTCCCTGCCGTCGCGCAGCGCATCGCGGTACACGAGACCGGGGGCATCGCCGTGCGCCTCGAGATTGGAGACCGTCGCCACGAGGATGTCGAACGGCACGGTCACCCCGCGGATCCGACCGTAGAGGCGCTGCATGGTGTGGAGCCTGTGCGTGCCGTCCGGCATGACGACCAACAGGTCGATGTCGCTGTCTGCAGTCATGCCGCCCCAGGCGGCGGAACCGAATTCCGCCACCGCGGCGCTGCACGCGGGCGCTGCCGAAGACACTCAGGCACTCGGAGGAGATCGACGCTGCGCGCTTCTTCGATCCTCTGCAAGCAGTGGGCCGTCGTCTTCCTCCAGTCGGCCCGCTCCCCAGAGTCGTCACCCGCGTGAGTCACGCTCGTGAAGGTGACCGTCTCGCGAGCGCTCACCCGTCGAAGAGCTCGGCCAGCCCGACGAGGCTCACGTTCTCGAGCGCCGCGCGCTCGACGACCTGGCTCGAGAACCCGCTCCGCGCGAACAGCACGAGCTTCGCCTGCGCCGCCTTGGGCCCCAGGGCGGCGCGCGCCCTGTGAAGCTCGTCCAGCTCCGCGACCCCCACCCGGTTGCGCCACCACTTGCAGGAGCCGAGGAGCCCGTAGCCCTTCTTGTCGAGCGTCACCACGTCGACCTCGAGATCGCTGCGCCGCGACCACCAGGAGCCGACCTCGAGGGCGCCCTCGCCGAGCGCCGAGTAGCGACCCACCCAGTCGCGGCAGACATCCTCGAAGACCGGCCCGATGAAGCTCGCGAGGTCATCCCATATCTCGGCGGCGACCTCGGCGATGCGCCCCCGGGCCAGCCGGCTCCCGTTCACGAGGACGTAGCGGAACCAGAAGCGGAAGTACGGATCGATGATCTTCCAGTGACCGCGCGCTGCTCCCTTCCCTCCGGGCTCGAGCGGCTCGACCCTGGCAACGTACCCGAGTTGCTGCAGGCGGGAGAGATACTGGGTGGCGAGTTGCTGTTTGACGCCCAGGCGACCGGCGATCGTCGACGTGGCGGTGTAGCCCTCGGCGACGGCCTGCAGGACCCCGAAGTACGGTCCGGGCCCCCTGATGCCTTCCTCCAGGCGGATGAGGTTCTCGGGCTCGCTGTGCAGCGCCGCATCCGGCGGCAGGACGGTCTCGGAGATGATCCGCGCGAGCGACCTGGAGCCGGCCCAGCACTGGTACTGCGGCGTGCCGCCGAGCACTGCGAAACGCTCTATCAACGCGTCGGGGGACGCGCCTTCCGGTGCGAACGCCGTGCAGTCGCGGTAGGTGAGCGGCAGCAGGACCGGCCTGTAGACACTGCGCCCGAACGTGGGCTTCGATCCCGTCAGCAGTCCTTGCATGAAGCTGAGCGCGCTGCCGCTGAGGATGAGCAGCACCGGGGTGTGTTGCCCATCCCACTCGTCCCAGAAGCGCTGGATCGTCGAGACGAGGGCCGGGTCAGACGAGGCGAGGTACTGGAACTCGTCGAGAGCGATGACGACGGGCGCCACTCGCGCGGCCTGGTCAGCCACGAACTGCAGGGCGTCGGCCCACGTGCCGAAGGTCAGCGGCGGCGCGCCGGCGAGCAGCCGGCTGCACTCCCTCGCGAAGGCCTCGAGCTGCAGGGCGCGCGGCTGCTCCTCGGCCTGGAAGTGGACGACGCGCTCTCCCGTGAGCGCGACGCGCAGCAGGAACGTCTTGCCGATACGACGCCGGCCCCGCAGGATCACCAGGGCCGGCGGGTCGGCGGCGAGCTCCCGGAGCTCGCTGATCTCACGCTGGCGGTCGACGATTTCCCTGGGCATGCACGACACGCTACTGGTAAAGCCACGACTTGTAAAGTCATGACTTGTCAATCTACGACTTGTGAACCTGGAGGGCGGGGCTGGGCCGACGGGGCCTTCGTCGGTGCCAGACCGATGTGTCGCCAGTCTGGCTGCCCTGGATGCGCGGGCGCCCGCGCGCGGCCGCCTCTGTCGTACACTTCCTCCGCTGCCGGTGATGTCCACCGGGTCGCGGACCGGGCGGGCGAAGCGGCATGACGGGGGGACGGCCGTGACGAGAGACGACGAGGACTACTACGCGCTCCTGGGCGTGCCACGCGACGCCTCGCCGGAGACGGTCCGGCACGTCTACCGCCAGCT
>CAIXSE010000145.1 GCA_903921965.1 uncultured Thermoleophilia bacterium
CGGTCCCCCTGCACGCCGTCTACCGGCGCAGCACCGTCGAGTACTCCTCGCTGACCCCGGCGCAGCGCCAGGTCGTGGACGAGCAGGCCCTGCGCGGCAGGGCCGACGTGCTCGCCCTCGCGGCTGCCCTGGGGATGCGGCTGTGACGCGCCGCAACACCGAGCTCGCGTTCCTCTGCATCGCGGGGGTCGTGAGCACGATGGCGTACGTCTCGGTGTACGCGGGGCGTTTCCGCGAGATCAACCGGGTGTCCATCATCTACGGCCTCGTTTTCGTGGCCATCTTCGTGGGCCTGCACCTGCTGGTGCGCGTGGTGCTGCCGCAGGCCGACGCCTTCCTGCTGCCGATCACGGCGCTGCTCGCGGCCGTCGGGCTCACGGAGATCTTCCGCATCAGGCCCGCCCTGGCGCTCACCCAGGGCCAGTGGCTGCTGGTCGGCGCGGCGCTCTTCGTCCTCACCGTCCTCGTGGTGCGCGACCACGCGCGACTGGACCGGTACCGGTACCTCATCGGGGCCCTGGGCCTGGTCCTGCTGGTCGCGACCATCGTGTTCGGCACGACGGTGAACGGCTCCAAGCTCTGGATCCACGCCTTCGGCATGTCGATCCAGCCGTCGGAGTTCGCCAAGCTGGCCATCGTGATCTTCCTGGCCGGCTACCTGGACGACAAGAAGGTGCTGCTCTCGGTGCCCACGCACCACCTGCTCGGCGTGCCGCTCCCGGCCTACAAGTACTTCGGCCCGCTGTTCCTCATGTGGATGCTGTCGCTGGCCATGCTCGTCTTCATGAAGGACTTCGGCATGGCCCTGCTCTTCATGTCCATCTTCGTGGCGCTGATGTACATGGCCACGGCGCGCATCGCCTACGTGGTGCTCGGCGTCGGCCTGTTCGCCGCGGCCGCGGCCGCGGCCGTCTTCCTCGTGCCCCACGTGCAGGACCGTTTCCACGTGTGGCTCGACCCGTGGCCGCACGCGTCGACCACAGGCTACCAGCTGCTGCAGTCGCTGTTCACGATCGCCGACGGCGGCCTCTTCGGGGCGGGCTTCGGGCGCGGGTTCCTGCTCTACGGCAACCACCAGCCCGTGGTGCCCGACCTGCAGACCGACTTCATCTTCAGTGCCATCGCCAGCGAGATGGGCCTGGTGGGCGCCGTCGGCGTGATCCTCGTCTACGTGCTGTTCATGTGGCGCGGCTTCCGCATCGCCGTGTGGGCGCCCGACGGCTTCTCCAAGCTGCTGGCCGCCGGCCTCGCCTTCGCCTTCGGCCTGCAGACGTTCATCATCCTCGGCGGTGTCACGCGGCTCATCCCGCTCACCGGCGTCACCCTTCCGTTCGTGAGCTACGGCGGCAGCTCCATCACCGCCAACCTCATGCTCGTCGCCCTGCTGCTCATGGTGTCCCACCGCGCCAACGTGGTGCGCGACGGCACCGACCTCGAACGCCGCCGCCTCGCGGTGAGGAGCTAAGCCGGCATGAACAGGGCGATCGCGAGGATCTTCATCGTCGGCGTGGTGCTGTTCGTGGCGCTCATCGTGAACCTCACGTGGATCATGGCCGGGCGGGCGCAGTGGTACGCCGACCGCCCCGAGAACCGCCTCGGCATCGCCAAGGAGATGAAGATCCGCCGTGGCGACATCGTCGCCTACGACGGCACCACCGTCGTCGGCTCGCAGCGCCGCTCGGGGTACTGGTACCGGACGTACCCGAACGGCACCTTCGCCCCGCAGCTCATCGGCTACGACAACGTGCGGTACGGCCGCAGCGGCATCGAGGCGCAGCTCAACGACGTGCTCACCGGCGAGGCCAGCGACCTCGGCGTGCAGAACTGGGTGGACAGGATCCTGGGGCGCAAGCCGAAGGGGGCCACCGTCAAGCTCACGCTCGTCCCCGCGGTGCAGAAGGAGGCGCAGAAGTCGCTGGCGGGGCAGAAGGGCGCCGTCGTCGTGCTCGACCCGAAGAACGGCGCCCTGATCGCGGCCGCGTCGGCGCCCACCTACGACCCCGCCAACCTCGAGGAGAAGTGGCCCAGGCTCAGCACCGACCCCTCGGCGCCGCTGCTCGACAGGCCCACCCAGGGGCTCTACACCCCCGGGTCCTCCTTCAAGGTCGTGACCGCCACGTCGGGGCTCGAGAGCGGCAAGGTCACGCCCACCACAGTGTTCCTCGACACGGGGACGTACGTGGTGTTCGGGGGCAAGGTCACGAACTACGGCGGCGAGGTGTTCGGCCGCAACGACTTCACCACGGCGCTCACGCTGTCGATCAACACGACCTTCGGCAAGGTGGGCAACGACGTCGGCCGCAAGCGGCTCATCGCGGCGGCGCAGCGGTTCGGCTTCTACGCCACGCCGCCGCTGCCGCTGCCGCAGGGCGAGGTCGTGCCCAGCGGCCGCTACGGCAAGAAGGGCCTGCTGTCGCCGGACGACTTCATGGACCCGCTGGCCGTGGCCTGGGCGGCCTGCGGGCAGGAGAAGCTCCTGGCCACGCCGCTGCAGATGGCGCTCGTCGCGGCCGGCGTGGCCAACGGCGGGCGCGTCATGGCGCCGTACTACCTGCAGCAGGTCACGTCGGCCTCCGGCGCGACCGTGCAGACGGCGAAGCCGCGCGTGTGGAAGACCGCGATGACTGCGGCCACGGCCGGCACGCTGAACTCCATGATGCAGCGCGTCGTCAATGCGGGTACGGGTACCGCGGCGGCGCTGGAGGGCATCCAGGTGGCGGGCAAGACCGGCACCGCCGAGGTCGGCGACGGCACGAACCTGGCGTGGTTCATCGCCTTCGCCCCGGCGGAGGACCCACAGGTGGCCATCGCCGTGGTGATCGAGGACACGCAGCAGACGGGCGGCGAGGCGGCAGCCCCCATCGCCGCCGAGGTGATCAGGACGGCCCTGGCGCAGCCCTCCCTGCCGTGAGGCGGCAGGGAGACGGCGCGCGAGACAGTATCTTTCTTGCAGACGACCGAGTGAGGTAAGCAGTGGTGAGCGACGTGTTCCAGCCAGACCAGGTGATCAGCGGCCGCTACCGCGTCCTGCGCAAGCTGGGCGGCGGCGGCATGGCCGACGTGTACCTCTGCGAGGACCTCACCCTGGGCCGCCGCGTGGCGCTCAAGGTGCTCCTCCAGCGCTTCCTGAACGACGCGACCTTCGTCGAGCGCTTCCGCCGCGAGGCCAAGGCCGCCGCGGGTCTCAACCACCCGAACCTCGTCAGCATCTACGACTGGGGCGAGGTCGACGGCACGTACTACATCGTCATGGAGTACGTGGAGGGGGAGACGCTCAAGGAGCTCATCCGGCGGCGCGGCCGCCTGGGCGGCAACGACGCCGTCCACATCGCCCTGCAGCTGCTCGCGGCCATCGACTTCGCGCACCGCGCGGCCATCGTCCACCGCGACATCAAGCCGCAGAACGTGATGCTCGACCGCAACGGCAACGTCAAGGTCATGGACTTCGGCATCGCGCGGGCCGGTGACTCCGGCATGACCGAGGCCGGGTCCATCCTGGGGACGGCGCAGTACCTCGCCCCCGAGCAGGCCCGCGGCCTGCCGGTCGACGAGCGCTCCGACCTCTACTCGGTCGGCATCGTCCTCTACGAGATGCTCACGGGCTCGGTGCCGTTCAAGGGCGACAGCGCCGTGACGGTCGCCCTCAAGCACGTCAACGAGATGGCGCCCGAGCCGGCGCAGCTCGTGCCGGGCATGCCGTACTCGCTCAACCAGATCGTGATGAAGGCCATCGCCAAGGACCCGGACCTGCGCTACCAGGACGCCGCCCAGTTCGCCCGCGACCTGCGCTCCGCGCTGTCCGGCGGGCCCGTGGTGGCGGCCGCCTACGACCGGGGCACCGAGGCGACGCGGCTGATGGGCGCCGGTGCGGCCGCCGGCACGGCCGCCGGCGCCGCAACGTCCGTCATGTCGGGCGGCGGGGGCGGGTACGCGCCGGAGCCCCGCCGGCGCCGGCGCTGGCCCTGGATCGTCGCCATCGTGATCCTGCTGCTCGTCATCGCCGCGGCCGCCTACGGCATCGCCAGCATGATGGGCGGCGGGGGAGACCCCGTGCCGTCGGTCGTCGGCAAGTCGCAGGGCGAGGCCGTCGCCGCGCTCGAACAGGCCGGCTTCAAGACGAGCGTGCAGGAGGAGTACAGTGACAAGTACGGCAAGGGCATCGTCACCCGGCAGGCCCCGACCGGCGGCACGGAGCTTCGCGCCGGCGAGACCGTCGACCTCTGGGTGAGCAAGGGCACCGAGACGGTCACGCTCGAGGACTTCAAGGGCTGGACGCCCGACGAGGTCCTGGCGTGGCTGAAGGACAACGGCCTCCTCGGCGCGCAGAAGTCCGGCAAGTCGGAGAGCGTGCCCGACGGTCAGGTCTACAAGCAGGACCCGGTCGCCGGCTCCACGGTCAACAAGGGCGACCAGATCACCTACTGGGTGAGCAGCGGCAAGCCGCAGGCCACGGTGCCCGACCTCAGCGGCATGACGCAGGCCGACGCGCAGACGGCGCTCACCGACGCCAAGCTCACGCTGGGCAACGTGACGACCGAGCCGAGCACCGACGTGGCGAGCGGGCAGGTCATGCGCCAGGACCCGGCGGCGGGCACGAAGGCGGCCCAGGGCACGGCCGTGGACATCGTGGTGTCGTCCGGCTCGCCGACGCCGAGCGTGTCGCCGAGCCCCAGCCCGACCGAGACGGCGGCCGGGGTCACGGTCCCCAACGTGTACGGCATGGACTCCACCTCGGCCACCGACGAGCTCCAGCAGGCCGGCTTCGGGGTGCTCATCAAGCAGAAGGCCGGCACCGGGCAGCCGTCCGGCACGGTGGTGAAGATGTTCCCCGACGCGGGCAGCGTCGTCGCGGCGGGGACGAGCATCGTGATCACGATCGCAAAGTGACGCGGCGCCGGCCGCGGCCGCGCGGCTGAAGCACGCGACGGGGCGGCGGGCCCGTGGGCCCGCCGCCCCGTCGCGTGCACGCGCTCAGCCGGCGAACCCGAACACGTAGACCAGGTAGGCGGCGTACACCGTCCCGGCGCCACCCAGGGACCACCACGTGAGCTTGTGCCTGAAGCGCAGCGTCAGGTAGAAGACGGTGCCGCTGATCAGGGCGAGCACGCCGCTCACCAGGCCCGTGGCGTTCAGCTCCCACGTCGTGAAGATGAGGCCCACCGAGACCGGGAACGTGCTCTGGAACACCATGGCACCGGTGATGTTCCCGAGGGCCAGCGTGTCCTTCTTCTGGCGGACCCACAGCACGGAGTTGAACTTCTCCGGGAGCTCCGTGGCGATGGGCGTGATGAGCAGCGAGACGACGAGCGGAGCGGCGCCGAGCGTCGTCGCGAGCGCCTGCACCTCGTGCACGAAGATCTCGGCGCCGACGATGATGCCCACCACCGACACCCCGATCTGCGTGAAGATCCGGTAGCGGTGCGGCATCACCGGGTGGCGGTGGAAGTACAGCGGCTTGCAGTCTTCCCCGAGGTCGCCGCCGCCGCGCATCGTCTCCCATACGTAATAGCCGTAGAAGACCAGCAGCGCGGCCGAGAGCGCGTAGTGCAGGGCACGCACGTGGATGAACCCGGCGCCCATGGCGAGCGCGTAGGCGATGAGGAAGTGACTGAGGTCGCGCCGCATGACCTTCTCGTTGGAGGTCACGGCCAGCGTGCGGCGCTTCGTGAGCGTGAAGGCCACGACGGCGGCGGCGGTGACGACCATGGCGAGGCTCGAGAGCATGAACGGGGCGCCGAGGATGGCGCCGACGCCCACGTCTTCGGCGGCCGCTCCGGAGCTGAAGACGATGGCGATGATCGGCACCAGCGTCTCGGGGAGCGCGGTGCCGACGGCGGCGAGCACGCTGCCCACTGCCCCTTCGCCGAGCTCGTAGCGTCGGCCGAACCACTCGACGCCGTTGGTGAAGAGTTCGGCCGACGCGAGGATGAGGCCGAGCGCGAGGATGAGATAGAGGACGGCCATGCCGGCGGCAAGGATAGCAGACGGGGCCGAGCGCCTGCGGCGCCCGGCCCCGTCTGCCCGTGGCGGCCGCCGGAGCGGCCGTCAGCCCTTGCTCAGAACCAGCCCCAGGACTGGAAGAGCGGGACGAGGAAGTACAGCAGGAAGCCCGCGGTCGCGATCCAGAGCATCCAGCTCACCTCGCGCGCCTTGCCCTGCGCTATGCGGATCAGCGTGTACGAGATGAAGCCGAAGCCGATGCCGTTCGTGATGCTGTACGTCAGCGGCATGATGGCCATGGTGAGCACGGCCGGGATGCCGAACGCGGGGTCGGCGAAGTTGATGGCCGAGATGACACGCTGCGCGGCCGTCTTGCCCTCCTCTTCGATCTCGGCCTTCTCCTCGGCCTGCGAGAGAGTGGCCATCATGAGGAACCCGACGATGATGAGCGCCGGCGCGGTGGCGTTTGCCGGGACGATGGCGGCGATCGGCGAGAAGAACATCGCCAGCAGGAAGAGCACGCCGGTGACGATGCTCACCATACCGGTGCGGCCGCCCGCGGCGACGCCCGCCCCCGACTCGATGTACGTGGTCGCCGACGAGGCCGACGCGGCGCCGCCGGCCATGGCGGCCAGCGAGTCGATGAAGAGCAGGCGGTTGAGCTTCTTGAGGTGGCCCTGGTCGTCGAGGTAGCCCGCCTGGCCGCCGACGCCGACGAGGGTGCCCATGGTGTCGAAGAAGTCGGACAGCATGAGGCTGAAGATCCACAGGATGGCGGCCGTCACGCCGAGCTTGGCGAAAGCGCCGAAGTCGAACTGGCCCACCAGGCTGAAGTCGGGCATGGCCACGATCTTGCTCGGCAGCACCGCGGTGCCCTCCATGAACGACGTCTTGTCGTAGGCGTAGTTCAGGATCATCGCGAAGACCGTCGAGAAGACGATGCCGAGGATCACGGCGAAGCGCCAGCCGCGGACCAGCATGATGATCGTGACGATGAGGCCGAAGATGGTGACGAGCACCGGGACGCCGACGAAGGTGCCGAGCGAGACCACCGTGCCGCCGCCGCCGACCACGAGGCCGCCGTCGACGAGGCCGATGAAGAGGATGAAGAAGCCGATACCCACGACGATGGCCTTCTTGAGCTCCAGCGGGATGGCCTTGAAGATGGCCTCGCGGAACCCGGTGAGCACCAGGACGAGGATGGCCACGCCCTCGAGGAAGATCAGGCCCATGGCCTGCGGGAAGGTGAGCCCCTGGCCCAGCACGAGGCTGAACGCCACGACGGCGTTCAGGCCCATGCCGGGGGCGATGGCGTAGGCGCGGTTGGTGAAGGCACCCATGATGATGGTC
>CAIXSE010000146.1 GCA_903921965.1 uncultured Thermoleophilia bacterium
CCGGTGGCGAGGTAGCGCTCGCCGCCCAGGTCGTAGTGCGTCAGGTCGAGTGTGAAGCCGTGCTTCGCGGCGGCCGCACCCAGGACCTTGAGCCCCTCGGCGACGACCTCCGGCCCGGTGCCGTCACCCGGCAGTACGGCGATCTTGTACGTCTTCCCCATCGTCTATGCGTCCTCTCTGGCCAGCTGTGACTTCACGTACTCGAGCAGGCCGCCGCGGTCGATGAGCTCCTGCATGAACGGCGGGAACGCTTCGGCGGCGTAGGTCTTGCCCTGCGTGACGTTCTCCACGGTGCCGGCGGCGATGTCGACCTTGAGGCGGTCGCCCATGCGCGTCTCGACCGCGGCCTCGGGGCACACCACGATCGGCAGGCCGGTGTTGATGGCGTTGCGGTAGAAGATGCGCGCGAACGACACGGCCACGACGCAGCTCACGCCGGAGTAGCGGATCGCCACAGGAGCGTGCTCGCGCGAGCTGCCGCAGCCGAAGTTCTCGGTGGCGACGATGATGTCTCCGGGTTCGACCCGGTTCACGAAGTCGGCGTCGATGTCCTCCATCGCGTGCTTCGCCAGCTCGTCCGGGTCGCTCGGGTTCAGGTAGCGGGCCGGGATGATGACGTCGGTGTCGACGTCCCGGCCGTACTTGTGCGCGGTGCCCTCGAAGATCATCGCGAGCCTCCCTTCGCGCCGCCGACTTCTTCGGGGGTCGCGATGCGGCCGGCGACCGCCGAGGCGGCGGCCACGTAGGGGCTCGCGAGGTAGACCTCGGCGCCGGTGTGGCCCATGCGGCCGACGAAGTTGCGGTTGGTGGTCGCCACGGCGCGCTCGCCCTCGGCGAGGACGCCCATGTGGCCGCCGAGGCACGCGCCGCAGGTGGGCGTGCTGAAGGCGCAACCGGCCTCGATGAGCGTCTGCATGGTGCCGTCGGCGATGGCCTCGAGACAGACGTCCTGGGTGCCCGGGAGGATGATGCAGCGGACGTCCGGGTGGACCTTCTTGCCCTTGAGGATGCCGGCCGCCTGGTGCAGGTCGTGGAGGCGGCCGTTCGTGCAGCTGCCGATGACGACCTGGTCGATGGCGATGTCGGCGCAGTCGGCCGCGGCTGCAGTGTTGCTCGGCAGGTGCGGCTTGCTCACGGTGGGCTGCACGGCGGACGCGTCGATCTCGAGGACCTTGGCGTACTCCGCGTCCCGGTCACTCGCGAACACCTGGCCGGCCGTGCGCGCGCGGCTGCCTTCCGGCCGGCTCTGGAGGTAGCGTGTCGTCTTCTCGTCGAAGCCGACGATGCCGCTCTTGCCGCCGGCCTCGATCGCCATGTTGCACATGGTGAAGCGCTCGTCCATGGAGAGCGCCTCGATGGCCTCACCGGTGAACTCCATCGCCTGGTACAGCGCGCCGTCGACACCGATGAGGCCGATGGTGTGCAGCATGAGGTCCTTGCCGGTGACCCAGGGGCTCGGCGTGCCCGAGTAGACGAACCTGCAGGTCTCGGGCACCCGCAGCCACACGTGGCCCCAGGCCATGGCGGCGGCGAAGTCGGTGCTGCCCACGCCGGTGCTGAAGGCGGCCACGGCGCCGTAGGTGCAGGTGTGGCTGTCGGCGCCGATGACGACGTCGCCCGGCGCCACCATGCCCAGGTCGGGCAGCAGCACGTGCTCGATGCCGACGCGGCCGACCTCGAAGTAGTTGACGATGCCGTGCCTGCGGGCGAACTCGCGCATGATCTTCGCCTGGCCGGCCGCCTTGATGTCTTTGTTGGGCGTGAAGTGGTCGGGCACGAGGGCGATCTTCGCCGGGTCGAAGACCCTGGTGAACCCGGCCTTCTCGAACTCGGCGATGCCGAGCGGCGCCGTGATGTCGTTGGCCAGCACCAGATCGAGCTTCGCCTCGATGATGTCGCCGGCGTGCGCTTCGGCCACGCCGGCCGCTCTGGCCAGTACCTTCTCGGTGATCGTCGAGCCCATCAGACCTCCCCTGCGGCCGCGGCGTTGTTGATGGCCCGTACGTAGGCCTTGGCCGAGGCTTCCATCACGTCGAAACTGACGGCCTGCCCGTTGAACGAGCGGCCGTTCATCTCCACCGCCACGCGCACCTCGGCGAGCGAATCCTTGCCCGAGGAGATGGCGCGCACCTGGTAGTCCGCCAGGCTCCCGGAGGTGCCGACGGCGTCGTCGATGGCGGCGAACACGCTCTCCACCGACCCGTTGCTGAAGCTGCGTCCCGTCTTGAGCTCGCCGCGCGCCTCGACCTCGACCTGGCTGGTCGGGATGATGTGCGAGCCCGACTGGTTCACGAAGCTCTTCAGCGTGAAGTGGTCCTGGCGCTCGCGGATCTCCTCGCTGACCAGCGCTTCCAGATCCAGCACCGTGACCTGCTTCTTCTTGTCGGCGACCTCCTTGAAGCGCGCGAAGGCGTCGTTGAGCTCCTGGTCGGAGAGCTGGTAGCCGAGCTCGGCCAGCTTCGCGCGCAGCGCGTGTCGGCCGCTGTGCTTGCCCAGCACGATGTCGTTGTCGGTGAGGCCGACGTCGGCCGGCGTCATGATCTCGAACGTCGACGAGTGGCTGAGCACCCCGGCCTGGTGGATGCCGCTCTCGTGGGCGAACGCGTTGCGGCCCACGATGGCCTTGTTGCGCTGGATCTGGTAGCCGGTGAGCGTGCTGACGAGGCGGCTCGTGCGGGCGATCTCGGTGGTCGCCACGCCGGTCTCGCAGTCGAAGTACTCGCCGCGCGTGCGGATGGCCATGACGACCTCTTCGAGCGAGGCGTTGCCGGCGCGCTCGCCGATGCCGTTCACGGCGCACTCGACCTGCGTGGCGCCGGCGCGCACCGCGGCCAGCGAGTTGGCCGTGGCCAGCCCGAGGTCGTTGTGGCAGTGCACGCTGACGGTGACGTCGTGCAGCGACGGCGTGAGCCGGTACAGCTCGCGGAGGAAGTCGCCGAACTCGAGCGGCAGGGCGTAGCCCACCGTGTCGGGCACGTTGATGGTCGTCGCCCCGCACTCGACGGCGACGCCCAGCACCTTGGCGAGGTACTCCGGCTCGGAGCGGCTCGCGTCCATGGCGCTGAACTCGACGTCGGCCTCGGGGTGCTGCGCCGCCAGCTCGGCGGCCAGCGTGACCATGGCGCGCGTGTCGGCGAGGACCTCGTCCTCGGTCTTCTTGATCTGGTACTTGAGGTGCACGGGGCTCGTGCTGATGAACGTGTGGATGCGCGGGACGCCGGCGACCTTGACGGCGTCCCAGCAGACGCGGATGTCCTGCTCCATGGCCCGCGCGAGGCCGGCGACGCGCGGCCCCTCGACCTCGCGGGCGATGGTCTGGACGGCGTCGAAGTCGTCGGGCGAGGCGATGGGGAAGCCGGCCTCGATGATGTCGACCTTGAGCCTGGCGAGCTGGTGCGCCACCTCGAGCTTCTCGGCCTTGTTCAAGGTGGCGCCCGGCGCCTGCTCGCCGTCGCGCAGGGTGGTGTCGAAGATCTTGATGTAGCGGTGCTCGCTCACGGTGCGCCTACTCCTCCCAGGGCGGACGTCGTCGCCACTCCTGGTGCCGTGGATCTGGTGTGTGATCCGGAAAGAGGCCGTACGGCCGGCAGGTGTCTACACATCCCCCCGAAGGGGGAGGAGCAGGGCGAGGCCGAGGAGATCGAGGACGCTGGCGCGTACCCCAATGTGGTCCTCCCGGCTGAACTCGCTTGTCCCGCGGCGACGCATAGTCCGGGTAGTCTACGTCAGGCGCGCGC
>CAIXSE010000147.1 GCA_903921965.1 uncultured Thermoleophilia bacterium
CCGGCGACCTCGCAGGCGCGGCGCACGAGCTCGGGGCCGCGCGCGTAGCCGCCGATGGAGTAGCCGGCGTGGTTGAAGATGATCGGCACGTCGGGGAACTCGACGGCGATGCGGGCGAGCAGGTCGAAGTAGTCGAAGCCCAGGTGCCAGGCGAAGTCGTGGAAGTCCATCGACACCTTGTACTTCCGCGCGAGCTCCGCGAAGACGCGGTACTCGGCGAGGCGCTCGCCGAAGCTGTAGACCTTCTCCGGGCTGGTGTCGCGCGGAACGAACTCGCCGATGCCGATGTAGTTGCCGGTCTGCAGGGCGGCCTCGACCTCTTCGGCGGCGGCCTCGAGCGTCCACTTGGCCTCGCCGCGCGAGACCTTGAGCTTGAGCGTCTGGTCGGCGCAGAAGGCGCGGAACTTGTCGGGGTACATCTCGACCAGCTTGGCCTGCGACTCGTTGGTCGTGCCGATCATGCTGGGCTTGAGGAGCAGCATGTCGACGCCGTAGCGCTCCATGTCGTAGAAGGTGAGGTCGGTGTTGTAGACGACCTCGACCTCGCCCGAGAGGCCGTCCCAGTTCTCGTCGGCCTCGACGCCCGGGGCGGGCTGGTAGAGGGTCGTGATGTGACCGTGGACATCGACGACGAACCGGCCGGCTGCTCTCATCGCGCGTACTCCCTCCGCCACGGTGTATCGTATTGCGATACGACCGTATTGCATTTCCTGCGCGCACTGTCCCACTTTGCGCTCGCACTGTCAAGGGTCGTGCCGGCGGTCGTTGACAGGTGATTCTTATGACGATACGTTCGTCTTGAAATGCCGGATATCCGCACATCTCTGGAAGGGGCGCTGGGCGACGACGGCGGCGACGCGCAGGACGCCGGCCCGCAGCAGTACCAGGTCAAGAGTCTGTCGCGCGGTCTCGCCCTGCTGAAACTGTTCGACGTCGAGCACCCGCGCTGGACGCTCGGCGACATCGTGCGCGCCAGCGGCATGCACAAGGCCACCTGCTACCGCCTGCTGCGCACCCTTGAGCAGGACGGCTTCCTGACGGGCGACGCCGCCTCCGGCGAGTACGGGCTCGGGCCGGCGCTCACGCGCCTCGCGATCCTCGCCCAGTCGGGCGACGAGCTCGCACGCACGGCGCAGCCGTTCCTCGAGCGCCTCGTGGAGATCACCGGCGAGACCGTCGACATGACGGTGTGGAACGACGCCGGCCCGCTCCTGGTGGCCCAGGTGCTGTCGCGCTCGCGGCTGTTCCAGCCGATGAACTCGGTCGGCACCGTGTTCACCGAGTCGCCGGCGTCGCACGTGAAGCTCTGGCTGGCGTTCGGCAGCGAGGCCCAGCAGGCGCGCCTGCGCAGCGTCCTCACGCCCGACCGCAACGGCATCGACCTCGCCGGCCGCGAGCTCGAAGAGACGGTGGCGCAGGTCCGCCGCGACGGCGTCGCCTTCGACGTCGCGGAGCTGCGCGAGGTGTTCTCGGCCGGCGCACCGGTGACCGACGCCGCCGGCCGCATGGTCGCGGGCATCGCCGTGGTGGCTTCGTTCAGCCGCACCACCGACACCGAGCGCGACCTGTGCGCGGCCGCCGTCCGCCAGGTCGCCGCCGAGTTCTCGCGGGTGCTGGGCGCCCCCGCCCCGGCCCACACCTGAAACCGACTACCGGGGCTGTGCGGCCGCAGCCGGGAGCAAAGAAAACGGGAGGCTCCAACGGGCTCCGCATGAGCCGGTGGTCCTCCCGTATGCTAGCGGCTGCAATCTACCCGACGACCGCGGTGCCTCAACCGGCAGCTGGGCGGCTCAAGAGGCCGCCGTGATCGGCAACCGGCCGCTCGGGCAGTAGCGCGGAGCGTTCCTGCACGGAGTGCGCGGTCAGTGCCCCCTGCGCGGCGCCTTGAAGCCCCGCGCTCTCCGCAGCTCTGCCGCCGACGCCCCCGGCCTCCCGCCCCCCGGCCCCAACCACGTCTTCAGGCATGGCACGCCCGCCGCACGGCATTCATGCTGCGCGGACGCTCACGCTTCGCTGCAAACTACAACGAAACGCGAGCGAGGCGACAGGGTGACACTGCCGCGGCGGCGCGGAGCGCGCGCGACGACGCGAGGACCGGCGGCGGCGAGACAGCCGTCGCCGCCCGCCACGCCCCGCGCCCGCCGCGCCCGCCGCGCCCGCCGCCGGTCCGACCCGCGGCGGAAGCGACCTTCCGAATCGCGATTTCAGTTGGACGTACCTCCAACGGTACAACTGGTTGAAATCGCGATCGCGACCATGCCTCCCGCCTCGGTACGGGGTCCGCGAGGCCGCCCAGGTGGTGCCCCTCCCGGCGCTGGGGTCCGTCCGGACGACCACGCGGTGACCGCGCACGACCCGGGCGCGCCCGTCCGCGGCGAGGGGCGGGCGGGCGCAGGACCTCCCGCCCCTCAGCCCCCGCCGGCCGCTTCGGCGGCCCGCGCCTCGTCCAGCGCCACGCGGCCGGC
>CAIXSE010000148.1 GCA_903921965.1 uncultured Thermoleophilia bacterium
CACCCCTGGCCTATGCCGTTGCCGCTGCCGGTGACCACGGCCACCTTGCCGGCCAGACGATCGGACATGATGGAGTCCTCCAGTGCTCGTCCCGCGGGCAAGGCACGCCCGGCCGCGGGTCGTCACGGCTCTCTCGCGGGGGTCGCCGGCGTGAGCCCTCCTCGCCGGCCGCGTGCTTCTCGGGTCCCGGGCGGCCGCCTCCTGTGTGCGCC
Organism: uncultured Thermoleophilia bacterium; assembly: GCA_903921965.1. The sequence goes on from CAIXSE010000148.1 coordinate 213, forward strand.
ACCGCACGACTTCGACGTCCCCCCGGAAGGTGGTCTCCGGCCGTGGGCTGCTTCGCCGCACGGCCGGAGACCGTCACTTCGCCCCGGGGCGGCGGGCCTGCGGCCCGCCGCCCCGTGACCTGTCGCCGGTCGTCCGGACAGTCGCCCCGTCCTTACTGGAGCGGCGGGATGATGACCAGGCCCGTCGGGTTCAGCTCTTCCACGAGCTTGAACTGGCCGCCCTCGACCTTCCACAGGCAGAAGCCGCCGTGGATACCGACGTGGTCGGTGGCCGAGTAGGTGAACACGCCCTGGCAGCCCGCCCAGTCCTTGGTGTTCTCCATGGCCGTACGGATGGCTTCCTTGTCGGTGGGGTCACCACCGGCGATCTGCGCGTTCGCCATCAGGTGCACGGCGTCATACGCGAAACCGGCGTAGAAGTCCGGCGGCTGGTTGTACTTGGCCATGAAGCGCTCGGAGAAGGCGAGCATGTCCTCCTTGCCCGGGTACCCGTCGGGCAGCTCGCTCGGGTTCGTGATACCCACCCCCAGGGCGGTGAAGCCCTCGACGGCCTCGGGACCCTGCAGGAAGATGGCGGGAGAGGTACCCGCGGCGGAGCCGATCACCGGGGTGGTGATGCCGAGCGCCTTCAGGCCCTTCTGGATGGCCGGCACGTGGATCGGGTTGCTGAGGATGAACAGCGCGTCGGGCTTCTCGGCCTTGGCCGCCGCGGCGATCTTGGCCACGATCGGCGAGACGTCGGTGGCCGCAAGGTCCCACTTGTCCGGCAGCGCCGTGAACGTCTCGATGCCGGCGTCCGCGTAGTACTCCTTCATCAGGGCGACGGACTCCTGATGGATCGGGATGACGTCGGCGATGGCGACGACGTTCTTGTAGCCGGCCTTCTGGGCGGCCACGAGGTACGCATCGGCGACGGCGTCAGGTCCGGCGGCGCACAGGAAGGACCACTTGTAGGTGGTGTTCTTGAGGTCGGCGATGGTCGGCGGCGCGTAGAGCATGTGCGGCGTACCGGCCTTCTCCGAGATGGAGCGGGCCGCGGTGGCGACCATCTGGGGGAACGGCCCGATGACCAGGTCGACCTTGTCCTGGTTGATCAGCTGCGTCACGCCGGCCACGGAGGCGCTCATGTCCGACTTGTCGTCGAGGTTGACCGAATCGATGGTGGCGCCGAGGACGCCGCCGTTCGCGTTGACGTACTCGACCTCTTCGTCGTAGCCCATCTGCAGCGTCTTGGCGGGTGCCGCCGAGACGCCGGTGAGCGAGTTCATCTCGCCCCACTTGGTCTGCGTGCCGGAGTAGTCCCCACCTCCGGCCGAGCCGCTCGCCGCCGGCGATGCCTCGCCGCCACCGGAGCTGCTGCCGCACGCGGCCATCACGCCGACGATCGTGGCTGCGAGCAGCACGATGACGAGCACGAGACCCACCTGCCACTTCCAACGCTTCATACTCTCTCTCCTCCCCTTGCCGTTCTGACCCCGTGTCAACTTGCGCGAGCGCCGCTCTGGCTCTGGCCCAGGTAGGACGCCCGCACCCGGTCGTCCTCACGGAGAGCGGTGGCGCTCTCCGCGATGACGACGTTGCCGGTCTGCAGTACCACCGCGTAGTCCGCGATGGAGAGTGCCATCTCCGCGTTCTGCTCCACCATGAGCATGGTGAGGCCCTGTTCGTTCAGCTGCTGGAGGCCCTCGAAGATGCGGTCCACAGTGAGCGGAGCGAGACCCATGGACGGCTCGTCGAGCAGCAGCAGACTCGGCCGGCCGGTGAGCGCCCGGCCGATCGCCAGCATCTGCTGCTCGCCGCCGGACAGCGTGCCGGCCTGCTGCTTGCGGCGCTCTCCCAGGACCGGGAACACCTCGTAGACGAAGGCGATGTCGTCCTGGAGCCCGGCCTTGTCGGCGCGGCTCGTGGCACCGAGGGTCAGGTTGTCCTCCACAGTGAGCGTCGGGAAGAGCTGGCGGCCCTCGGGCACGTGGCCGAGGCCGCGGCGCGCGATCCTGTGCGGGGCGACCTTCACGATGTCGGCGCCCTGGTAGAGGATCCGGCCCCGGCTCGGCTTGAGCAGGCCGGAGATGGTCTCGAGCAGCGTCGTCTTGCCGGCGCCGTTGGCGCCGAGCACGGCCACGATCTGCCCCCTCGGCACCTCGAACGACACGCCGTGGAGAGCTTCGATCGTGCCGTAGGAGGTCACGAGGTCCTCCACCACCAGCATGCAGTCCTCGCACGCCGTCGCGTGCTCCGCCTCGCGGTGGCCGGCGACGCGCGCCTTGCCGTCGCCGAGGTAGGCGGCGATGACGGCCTCGTCCTGCTGGACGGCGGTCGGCGTGCCGCAAGCGATGAGCTTGCCGTAGTCGAGGCAGTTCACCGAGTCGGAGATGCCCATCACCAGGCCGATGTCGTGCTCGACGAGCAGCACACTGATGCCTGCCTGACGGATGCGGCCGATGCGGTCGACGAGGTACGCGCGTTCGTGGGCGTTCATGCCGGCGGCCGGCTCGTCGAGCATGAGCAGCTTGGGCTCGGACGCCACGGCGCGGGCGATCTCGACGAGCCGCTGGATGCCGTAGGGCAGACTTGCCGCCGGCCTCATGGCGTACTGCTCGAGGCCGAGCAGCTCCAGGGTCTTCATGGCGCGGTCGCGCGAGGCACGCTCCTCGGCCCGCTGCTTCGGCAGGCCGATGCCCTCCGAGAACATGCCGGAACGCTCGTGCCTGTGGCAGCCCACGAGCACGTTCTCGAGCACGTTCATGTTGGCGAAGATGCGCAGGTTCTGGAACGTGCGCGCCATGCCCAGGCGCGCCACCTCGGGCGGGCTGAGCTTCGTGATGTCCCGCCCCATGAAGGTGATGGAGCCGGTGGTGATGGACTGCAGCCGGCTCACGGCGTTGAACAGCGTGGTCTTGCCGGCGCCGTTCGGGCCGATGAGCGCCGTGATCTCGCCCTCGCGGACCTCCATGCTGACGTCGTTCACGGCCTTGAGGCCGCCGAACTGGACGGTGACGCCCTCGACGCGGAGCAGCACGGGTGCGCCTTCGCCGGCCGCCTCGGCGGCGGCGAGGTCGCTCTCCATCTCGGCCTCGGCGCCGGCCATCGACGCCTGGAAGTCGGCCTCACCCTCGACAGTGGGCAGGGCTTCGACCTCCCCGAAGTCGCCCTTGGGCTTCATGCCGAAGCGTTTGCGGAACCTGGCGCGAGCCATGGGCGAGAAGAGCCCGACGATGCCCATGGGCAGGAACATGAGGAGCAGGATCATGACGACGGAGTACGTCACGCCGCTGTACTCCTGGAGCTGCGGGAAGCCGTTGACGACCCATGTCAGGACGATGGCGCCGATGGCGCCGCCCCAGATGTTCTGGTCGCCGCCGACGAGCATCATGACCACCGGCAGCACCGCCGCGGCGAAGCCGAACGAGCCGGGCATGATGGCCACGCTGAAGAAGGCGAACAGGCCGCCGGCGAAGCCGCAGTACAGCGCGCCGACGACGAAGGCCACGAGCTTCCAGTTGGCGGTGCGCACGCCCAGGGTGGACGCCGCGATCTCGCTGGTGGCCAGCGAGCGCAGCGACCGCCCGAAGCGATACTTGAGGGCGCGGTCGGTGAAGAGGAGCGTCACGATGACCACGATCCAGATCACGTAGTACTGGCGCATGTAGGTGGCGACGTCGAACCCGAAGATGTCGAGGGTCGGGATCGGCCCGAAGCCGTTGGCGCCTCCGGTGATGGTGAGCTGGGTCACGACGATGCCGAAGATCTGGCCGAGACCCAGCGTCGCCAGTGCGAGGTAGAAGTACTTGAGCTTCAGCACCGGCTTGCCGATCAGGATGGCCACGCCGCCGGCGGCGAGCGCCCCGACGAACAGCGCGAGCAGGGTGTTCCAGTGGTAGGTGGTGGCGAGGATCGCGGCGACGTAGGCGCCGATCCCGTAGAAGGCGTTGTGCGCGAGCGAGAGCTGGCCGGCCTGGCCGAGGATGAGGCTCACGGCGACGACGATCATCGCGTAGTAGCCCGCGGTCGTCATGACGCTCATGTCGTAGGTGTTGTCGATGATGAGCGGCCAGACGAGCAGGACCGCGATGAAGATGAACTTGAAGAGGAAGCTGCCGCTCTTCAGGGTGGCCGCCAGGCCCTTCTGCTGGACGGCGGGCTTCTTCTTGTCGACGGTGCTCGCGGCCATCACTCCTCACCCTCCACCTGGGGGGTACCGAGCAGGCCGGAAGGCCGGAAGTAGACCACGATGATGAGCAGCACGAAGGCCAGGGCGTCCTTGTAGCCGGCGGGGACGATGCCCGTGAAGAGCGCCTCGAGGATGCCGAGCGTGAAGCCGCCGACCACGGCGCCGGTGCTCGAACCCCACCCGCCGAGGATCGCGGCCACGAACCCGTTGAGGCCGATGAGGCCGCCGGTGGTGAAGGCGATCGGGATCACGGAGCCGACGCTGACGCCGCCGATGGCGCCGATGCCGGCGCTGATCGCGAAGGCGATGATGATCATGAGGGTGGTGGAGATGCCGCACAGGCTGGCGGCGTTCGGCCGCGTCGCGGTGGCCGTCATCATCTTCCCGACCAGGGTGCGGTTGTTCAGGTAGTAGAGGGCGACGAGGACGGCGATGGTCACGCCGAGGACCCACAGCGTCTGCGGCGGGATGGCGACGCTCTTCACCCAGATCGACGTCTCGCCGGTGAACGGCGGGATGCCGAGCCCGTAGCCTCCCCACTTGAGGAGGGCGAGGTTCTCGATCAGCAGGCTGATGGCGATGGTGAGCAGGATCATCGCCGCCGGCGGCGCCTTGAGCATCGGCTTGAGGACGATCTGGAACATCAGGACCCCGACGGCGATGACGCCGACGATGGACACGATGGCGGAGAGCCAGAACGGCCAGCCCAGCTCGTTCAGCAGGGAGTACGTGAACATGGTGCCCAGCATCACGAACGAGCCCTGGGCCATGTTCACCACCTTCGACGTGCGGTAGATCGTCACGAAGCCCAGCGCGACGAGGGAGAAGATGGAACCCAACGTGACGCCGGAGACCAGCAACTGCAGCCATTCAGTCAACGGACGTACCCCCTCGGCGTCTGTGCCGCGTCGCTCATCGCCATCACCACATGCTCCGGCCGCCATCGACGAGGATGGTCTGGCAGGTCATGAAATCGCTGTCTTCGGAGGCCAGGAAGAAGGCCGGGCCCGCGAGGTCGTCCGCGACCTCGTCGCGGGCCAGGGCGCGCTGCTCGCGCATCGCGGCCTGGTGCTCCGGGTGCTGCGCGGCGTGCCCGGTCTGGGCGTCGGTGACCGTGTAGCCGGGAGCGAGGGCGTTCACGCGGATGCCGAATGGGCCGAGCTCGCGGCCGAGAGCGCGCGTGAAGCCGATCACGCCGCCCTTGCTGGAGGTGTAGTGGATGAAGCCGCCGACGCCCTCCCAGAAGGTGGAGGACGTGACGTTGACGATCTTGCCGTAGCCGGCGGCCTTCATGGCGGGGACGAAGGCGCGGGCGCAGAACCACATCCCGCGCAGGTTCACGTCGAGCATGCGGTCCCACTCCTCGACGGTCCACCGGTCGAAGGGCTGCCAGACGACGCCGTCGAGCGCCGCCGCGTTGTTGACGAGGATGTCGACGCGGCCGCCCCACGCGTCGAAGACGCGCCCCGCGGCCGCCTCGACGGCCGTGAGGTCGGCGAGGTCGCAGGCGACGCCGATCGCCTCGCCGCCGGCCGTCACGATCTCTTCGGCCACGCGGCCGGCGCCCTCGCCGTCCACGTCCAGGATGGCGACGCGCGCTCCCTCGGCCGCGTAGCGCAGCGCGACGGCGCGGCCGATGCCGAGCGGGCGCGCCGCGCCGGTCACGACGGCGACGCGCTCGCGCAGGCGCTGGTCCTGGGCGGCCTTCGGCTCCATCAGGCGGGCACGTCCTCCGGCTTCATCGGGTACGTCTCGACCGGCACGTCGTGCAGCGACACGGCCATGCCGTCGCCGTCCGGGGCGATCTCGATCCACTTCAGGAAGCGCGCGTCGTCGCGCGCCGGGAAGTCCTCGCGGATGTGCCAGCCGCGCGTCTCCTCGCGGGCCAGCGACGCGCGGTAGAACAGCTCCGCCCCGAGCACCATGGCCTCGGCGACGTGGCAGTTGGCCAGGTGGTGCGGGTCGCCTGCGGCGAGCTGCGGCACCTGCTCCTTGAGCGCCAGCACCTTGCCGAGCGCCTCGTTCATGCGGTCGGCGCTCTTGCAGATGCTGTAGCCGACGGGGACCATGACGTCCTGCACGGCGTGGATGAGCTCGGCGGGGGCCACACCGCTGCGCCCCAGCGGCGCCGTGATGCGCGCCTTGAGCGCCTCGGCCCGGCCGGCGTCCGGCGCGCCCGCGCCGGCCTTCGCGGCCGCCAGGGCCGCCGGCGCGCACCGCACGGCGCTGAACACGGCGAAACCGAGCCCGGACCCGCGCATGCGGCCGGGCGGCGCCGGCACGGCGCCGGCGATGCTCGAGCCGCCGTACCCGGTGTCGCCGATGGCGAAGAGGCCGTGCACGGTCGTCTGCATCTGGTGGCCGACCTTGACCGGGCTGAGCTCGGCGTTGAGCCCGGGCATGACCGGCTGCATGGGGCCCTTGACCGTCGAGCCGGCCATGGCCTTGCCGATGGTCAGACCCCAGAACTTCATCGAGACCGGCCGCACCGCCAGCTTGTCCTCGTGGAAGGCCGGCACGATCTCGTTGTTCACGTAGTTCTCGATCATGTTGGCGACGATGGGCCCGTTGCCGGCCTTCATCTCCTTCCACCACTCCACGACCTCCTTGGAGTGGACGTCCGACTCGAGCGTGGGCCGCACGCGCCTGGAGATGTTCTCGCCCCTGGCGTTGTACAGGCAGTCCTCGGCGCCCTGGCACACCTCTTTGGTGTCGGCGAAGACCCAGTTGATGAAGTTGCCGAACTCGGCGTTGCGCATGACGGCGCCGGCGCGCCAGGCCGCGGCGATGCCCTCGCCGCCGGCGCTCGACCAGCGCGGCATGAGCTTGAAGCACTGGTTGCCGTTGGCCAGGACGACGGCGCCCGCCTGCACGATGGTGCAGGCGCCGTCGAGCATGCCGAAGCCGATGGCCCCGCACACGCGGTCGCCGTCCTTGAGCAGGTCGACGATCTCCACACGGTCCTTGAAGCGCACGCCCAGCTTGCGCGCGTGCCTGGCCATGTTCAGCGTCAGGTCCTGGTCGAGCACGGCGAGACGCCACGGGTGCTCGGGGAGCCAGCGCACGTACTTGGGCTCGCCGTGGTCGTCGCGGTAGATGTGCACGCCCCAGCTCTCGAGTCGCTCGAGGTCGGGCCGCGACTCGCGCGCGAACGCCGCGAGAAGCTCCTGGTCCTCGAGGTACTCGCCCACGTTCTTCACGTGGAAGTCGAGGACGTTGTCGAACCCGTCGGCCTCGTCCATGAACACGATGTTGCCGCCGCCCTTGTTGGCCTTGCCGCCCCACCCGGCGACGACCTTGTCGAGCACGAGCACGTCGGCCTCGGGGTCGAGCTCCCTGGCGCGGATGGCGCAGGCGAGGCCCGCGATGCCGCCGCCGACGATCAGCAGGTCGGCGTGCAGCACGGTGCCCAGGTCTTCGAGCGTCGCCATGTCACACCACCTCCGGCCAGTAGATGCCGGCGAAGTCGATGACGACCTCGATGCACTCCTCGGGGCACTCGAGCTCGCACTTGTTGCAGCCCACGCAGTCCTCGGCGTAGGCGACGACCGGCCTGTCGTCCTCGTCGCCCCAGCGGAAGACGTCCATGAAGCAGGCGTCGTAGCAGGTCCGGCAGCCGGTGCAGGCGTCCAGGTCGATGGCGATGGTGTTCATCCGCTCCCCTTCCGGACGGGCAGTGAGGTCTCGAGGGCGTTGGGGCCGGACGGGCGGATGGCGGCCAGCTCCTCGATCATGGCCGCGTACTTCTCCTTGAGGGCGGCGACGTCGATGGTGCCGTCGTAGAGTGCCAGCACGGCCAGGTTGAGGGCCGTGTTGGTCCACATGACGTCGCTCATGGAGAAGCGCTCGTCCCAGGCGGCGCGCATGCGCATGGTCTGGAAGGCGCCGTACAGCGCGTAGCTCATGAGCTCGTCCGGCAGCGGCGGGTCGCCGGGACCCTTGCGCCTGCGGGCGAGGTCCTCGGTCGGGCCTCTCAGCACGTGCTCGTGAGCGGCCCGCAGCTCGCGCGTGGTCTCGGGGTCGTCGTAGGCCGCCTCGCGGGCGAGGTACAGCAGGTCCGGGTTCAGGGCGCCGAGGCTGTAGTCGCCGACGACCCGCCAGAGCAGGTGGACGACCACGTCCTCCTCGTCCACCAGACGGGGTTCGATGGCACCCATGGACGCCTCCAAGTAGTCCCGGTAGGCGGCCGCGAACAGGTCGCGCTTCGTCGGGAAGTGGCTGTAGAGCGTCTGCGGCGTGATGCCGAGCTCCGCGATGATGTCGGCGATGCGCGTCTGGCGGTAGCCGTTCTGCGCGAACTCGCGGGCGGCGACGGCGAGGATGGCGCGGCGGGTCTCTTCCTCCTGCCGCGCCACGAGGTCCTCGCCGTTCCTGCTGGCCGAGTCGACGCGCTTGCGCAGACGGGCGCCGATCGCGCGGATGTCCAGGCCCTCCGCCTTGAGCCTGCGGATCTCCTCGAGGAGCTCGACGTGGTCGTCGGTGTAGATGGCGCGCGTCGGGCTGGCCTTCTGGGCCGGCGGCAGCAGGCCGGCGCGCACGTAGAAGTAGATCGTGCTGCGCGCGGTGCCGGATTCGGTCTCCAGCTCGCTGATGGTGAGTGCCCGCACCGGTGCCCCCTCAGGCAGACGCGTGGTTCCCTCGCTGCTCCAGTGGACTACTTCACAAGTCTAGTTCACGTGCCGGATACTATAGTGCGGAAACGACGAGACGCAAGAGACAAGTGGAGCGAACGCTCTATCTATGCGCCCGATGCCCGCGCGGGGACGGCCGCGCACCCCGCCGCGGCCCGCGCTCGAGCGGCGGATCGGGCGGCTGGACGTCGTGCGCGACGGCGAGCCCGTTCACCGGACGCAAGGACCTGCCCACACCGCCGAGCACGGCCCCGTCCGTCGCCGTGACGGCCGGGGCCGGGGCGCGCTGCGTCTCCCCGGCCCCGGCCGTCTGCTTCGGCTCCACGCCGGGCGGGGCCCCGGCGGCGCCCCGCTCGTCGGGCCCGCCCCGGCCGCCGTCCGCGGCCCGGTCCCTCCGCGGTCCTCGCCGTCGTCAGAGCTCGGCGTACCTGGCCTCGCGGCCCGTGCCCTCCACGCGGAACGAGTAGTACGGGCAGATCTCGGGGTCGGTGATGACGCGGTACAGGCGCGCCAGGGTCGGCAGGAAGACCTCCCAGTTGCCGACCTCCTCGGTGGCGTGCTGCGCCCAGATGAGGCCGTCGTCGGCGGCGTTCTCGCGGGCCTCGATGGCCGACGACATACCGACCACGCCGTTGTCGCTCTTCTGCCACTGGTGCAGCCGGTAGCCCAGCACCGGATCGTCCACCTTGACGTCGTCGCCCATGATGCTGATGGCGCCGGCGAACACGACGTGGTCGTACCTGATCAGGTCGCGGTACTCGGCCGGGACGTCCTCGAGCTTGGGGAACTTGATGTACGGGCGGATCTTGACGCCGTCGTTCCACGTCTGCGGCGCGATGTGCACGCTGCCGAGCGGGCCGCCGGCCTCCTCGAGGCCGATCCACCACTCGAAGCCCTTGTGCTGGTTGGGGTGCCAGAGGTAGTCGCCCTTCTCCATGTTGCACCAGAACCAGTTGAGCTGGTACGGGGTGACGTCGTCCAGCTCCCAGTCGATGTGGGTCCAGACGTGGTCGTCCTG
>CAIXSE010000149.1 GCA_903921965.1 uncultured Thermoleophilia bacterium
AGGCTGCTCTGCAGGCCGGTCTCGAGGTAGCCCTGGTCGTGCAGCAGGGTCGCGCGCGAGAGCGTGCCGAGCACCGTGGAGACGCCGAGATCGAGGGCCCACTGCTCGTCGAGCAGCTTGCTGTCGCTGTGCCCGGCGTACGACCAGCTCGGCAGGCCGTACCACTTGATGAGGTCGACGTGCGCCTGGTTGGCGGCGAACACGCCGGGTGAGCCGTAGGGGTCGACCAGGGTACGCATGTTCATCACGCCGGTGCCGACGCCGAAGACGAACGGGGCGCCGGGCCGGGCGAGCTGGTGGACCACCAGCCCGGCGAGGACCTCGGCGTTGGCCACGGCGACGCAGGCGGCCAGCGACGCCGGGCCCTGCGCGCCGGCCGAGACCGACGCGGCGAGCACCAGCGGGACCTGCAGCTCGGCGCAGGCCAGCGTCTTGTCGCAGCACACCGCGTCGAGCATGAGCGGCGGCGAGGACATGGCGAGGCAGGCGAAGCTGCCGGCCTCGCCGCACGCCGCCGCCATCTCGGCCATCGTGTACAGCGAGGCCCCCATGAACGGGCTCGAGACCACGATGGGCTTGTGCGTGCCCTTGAGCATGGCGCCGAACTGCAGCACGTCGACGAGGTCGCCGGGCACGTCCTCCGGCAGGCCCATCGACATGACGAAGTCGACGTTCGGCAGCGCCTCGGCGACGGCCGCCGCACGCGTGACGTCCATCAGGACCGCGCGCCGCCGTTCGCCCGTCTCCGGGTCGCGCACGTACAGGCAATCCGGCCCGGTGCCGTAGTAGCTCGGGCCGTCGGTGAGCGCGAGCGGCGTGGTCCGGCCGCCGCGAGGGCGGAGCTCCCAGCTCCGCGGGGCGGCGGCCAGAGCCTCGTCCACGAGTCGGCCGGGGAACCGCACACGGCTGCCGTCCACGCGGGCGCCGGCCGCCGCGCAGAGCGCCCGCGCGCGCTCGTGCTTCATCTCCACGCCGGTGCCGTCGAGCAGGCGCAGCGAAGCGTCGTGCACCCGGCGGCAGGCCGCCTCGTCCCAGATTCGGAGCAGTGCTGCCTGAACGCCCGCTCCGGCGATGTCCCCCATCGGCCTCCCCCCAGTGCCGCGCAGCCCTTGCGCGGGCGGGACCCATTACATGCGCCGCCTCACGGGGCTGTCAATGCGGCGGACGACGGAGACGGCGGGGTGGGCGGGACACCCGGCCCACGCCCGGCCGGCAGGCGGTTCAGCGCGGCGAGATCCGCTTGCGGAGCACCAGGTGGGCGTCGCCCGACTGCGTCATGCCGGCCGACGAGTACAGGCCCATCGCCCCCGTGGGATTGTCGGTGTCGACGCCGAGCAGCGCCCTCGTCAGGCCCCGTGCGCGAAGCGCCTCGAGGGCGGTGAGCAGCAGGGCGCGCCCCAGCCCGCGACCGCGCCACGGCCGGCGCACGGCGAGGTCGTCCACCCAGCCGTCCTCGGTCTGGGCCGAGGCGATGACGACGCCGGCGACCTCCTCGCCGTCCCAGGCGATCCGCCACAGCCCGAGGTCGACGGTGGGGGGGTCGTAGGCGACCGCGCGCCACTCCTCGAAGGTGAGCTCCGTGGGCTCCCAGTGGTCGAGGAAGGCCTCCTGCACCGCCGCGTACGCGGCGCGCTCGTCCGTGCCCGGGCGGAACGGCCGTACCGCGATACCCGGAGGGACGCGCGGTGCGGGAGGGGCCTCGTCCAGCGAGACGGCCAGGCGCAGGAACGTGCGCACGTGCTCGTAGCCACGGGCTGCGTACAGCTCCAGCGTCGGGCGCTCGCTCTCGTAGGCGATGACCGTCATGGTGCCGTCTCGGGGGCCGGGCGCCAGGCGGTCGCGTGCGCGTTCCTCGGCCAGGTCCAGAAGGCAGCGATCGACCGCGGGACCCTCCGCTCCCGGGCGCACGTGGTGGATGCGCACGAAGGACCCCGGGAGGTCCTCGAAGACGAGCGCGCTCGCGACCACCGCGCCGTCCGCCGCGACGACGACCCAGGCGTCACGGTCCAGGTCCATCCTGGGCAGCGCCCAGTCCTCCCGGATCGAGTCGGCCGTGACCTCGCCGTCGCGCCGGCCGGCGCAGGCGGCGCGCTTGACCTCGGCCACCGCCTCGGCGTCGGCCGGCCGCGGCGCGCGCACGGTGTAGCCCGAGGGCAGTGACGGTGTCCGTTCTGCGGTCATGCACCGATTGTAGCGGTCCCGCCGTGCGGTGTCCGGCCGGCCGGGACCACGGACAAGGCGCGAGCGGCCGCTGCCTGCCCGGGTTCCGCGTGTGCGTGCGCGGGCAGCGTCCGCCGAGCTGCGGCGCCGC
>CAIXSE010000150.1 GCA_903921965.1 uncultured Thermoleophilia bacterium
CCGCATCCAGTCGATGACCAAGGAGATCGAGGTCGGCGACGTGTTCACCGGCCGCGTGGTCAAGACCACCGACTTCGGCGCCTTCGTGGAGCTGAAGAAGGGCACCGACGGCCTGCTCCACATCTCGCGCCTCGCGCCCAAGGGCGAGCGCGTGAAGTCGGTGGACGACGTCGTGAAGCGTGGCGACACCGTCACCGTCGAGGTCGTGGAGATCGACAAGGCACGCAATCGCATCGGGCTCTCGCTCGTCAAGGGTCCCGAGGCGAACTGACGACGACGTGAGCGGAGGGACTGGCACGGGCACGTACCGGCTCTCGACGCTCGACAACGGCCTGCGAGTGGCCACCGAGCGCATGGACAACGTGCGCTCGGTGGCCCTCGGGCTGTGGATCGCCGCCGGCTCGCGGCAGGAGCCGCGAGAGCTGGGCGGCGTGTCCCACTTCATCGAGCACCTCATCTTCAAGGGCTCGGACAAGTACACCGCCTGGGACATCGCACGCATCTTCGACGACATCGGCGGCGAGCCCAACGCGTCCACCTCCAAAGAGCACACCCTCGTCAACGCCCGCTGCCTGGACGACGACCTCGAGACCGCGTTCGAGGTCCTCTCCGGGATGGTCGCGCGCCCCAGCTTCGCGGAGCTCGACCAGGAGCGCGAGGTCGTCCTCGAAGAGGTCGCGATGTACGAGGACTCGCCCCAGGAACTCATCCACGACGACATGAGCGAGGTCCTGTTCCGCGACCACCCGCTGGGGCGCCCCATCATCGGCCACGCGGAGAGCCTCGAGCGCTGCGACGTTGCAGCCGTGCGCGCCTACCACGACGAGCACTACGTGAACCCGGCCATCGTCATCTCCGCTGCCGGGCACGTCGACCACGACCGCCTCTGCGCGCTGGCCGGCGAGCACTTCCGGCCGGATCCCGGCGCCGTCGCCCCCGAGCCCGAGCTCAGCCCTCCGGCCGTGCGCCACGTGGCGAGCTTCCGCGAGAAGGACACGGAGCAGTACCACGTGTGCCTGGCCGGTCCGGGACCCAAGCGGGGCGACCCCGACCGGTACGCCGTGTTCGTGGTCGACACGATCCTCGGCGGTTCGTGGAGCTCACGCCTGTTCCAGGAGGTCCGCGAGAAGCGTGGCCTCGCCTACTCCGTGTACTCCTACATCTCGTTGTACGCGGACGCGGGGCTCACCGGCATCTACTGCGGCTCGCGCGAGGAGGCCATGGAAGAGGCCATGGACGTCATCCTGGGGGTGCTCCACGACCTCGAGGAGGACGTCGCCGACGAGGCGATCCAGCGCGCCAGGAACCACCTCAAGGGACAGCACGTGCTCAGCATGGAGAGCCCCGGGGCGCGCATGCAGTCGCAGGGGCGCGCCGTGCTCACCGGCCAGCCCGTGCTCACCGTCGACGAGGTGCTCGCGAAGATCGACGCGGTCACGCGAGACGACGTCATGGCGGCCATCCGTCGCTACTACGACCTGCAGACGTGGTCCACGGTGTGCATCGGCCCGCGGCCGGAGCCGTTCCGGACCGTCTCCGAAGGCTTCGAGTGGGAGGAGCGATGAGCGTCGTGACCGACGTCCTCGTGACCGGCGCAGCCGGCAAGATGGGCAGCATCAGCGCCCGGACGATCGCCGCCCAGGACGACTTCCACGTCGTCGCCCTGGTCGACCCCCGGGGCGGCGCGGAGGGCGGGGGAGAGGCCCCCTGCTTCGCCACGGTCGAGCAGGCCCTGGCGCTCACCTCGCCGCAGGTGGCGCTCGAGTTCAGCGTCCCGGACGCCGTGTTCGAGAACACGCGGCTGCTGCTCGAGGCCGGGGTCCCCACCGTGGTGGGCGCCACCGGCCTGGGCGACGCCCAGGTGGACGAGCTCTCGGCGGCCGCGAAGGCCTCCGGCGCCGGCCTCGTGATCGTCCCCAACTTCGCCCTGGGCGCCGTGCTGCTGATGCGTTTCGCGGCGCAGGCGGCGCGCTACTACGAGCGCGCCGAGGTCATCGAGCTGCACGAGGCAGGCAAGCTCGACGCGCCGTCGGGCACCAGCCTGCGCACGGCGCGGCTCATGGCGGAGGCCCCCGGCTCCGCCTTGAAGGAGGGCCCGGGCGACCAGCCGTCGCGTGGTCTCGCCGCCGACCGCGTCCGCATCCACAGCGTGCGCCTGCCCGGTGTCGTGGCGCACCAGGAGGTCCTGTTCGGCGGCGACGACGAGCTGCTCACCATCCGCCACGACTCCCTCTCGCGGCGGTCGTTCATGAGCGGCGTGCTCGTGGCGCTGCGCAAGGTGGCATCGGTGCAGGGGACTGTCGTGGGCCTCGAGAACCTCCTAGACTAGGGGGCGGGAGCACCCGACCTCGCCCGTCCGTACCCGCCACCAGCGCGCAGCAGCAAGGAGACACCGTGCCACGAGACCTGGGGACCATCCTCACCGCCATGGTGACGCCGTTCGACGACGAGCTCGCCGTCGACCACGGCCGCCTCGCGGAGCTTGCCTCCTGGCTGCTCGAGAACGGGTCCGACGGCCTCGTCGTCGCCGGCACCACCGGGGAGTCGCCCACGCTCACCGACGACGAGAAGCTCGCCATGTTCCGCACGGTCGTGGAGGCCGTCGGCGACCGCGCCCCGGTGGTGGCGGGTACCGGCAGCAACGACACCGCGCACTCGGTCGAGCTCACGCGCGACGCCGAGCGCTGCGGTGTCGACGCCGTGCTCGTGGTCACCCCGTACTACAACAAGCCGCCGGAGCGCGGGCTGATCGCCCACTTCCGCGCGGTCGCGGCGGCCACGAGCCTCCCCGTGATCGTCTACAACATCCCGGGGCGCTGCGTGATCAACCTCTCGCCCGACACGCTGGCCGAGCTCGCGACGGTCGAGAACATCGTCGCCGTGAAGCAGGCCGACCCCGATGTGGAGCACACCCGCCGCCTGCGCGAGCTCTGCGACCTGCAGGTGTACGCCGGCAACGACGACATGCTCCTGGACGTCCTCGAGATGGGCGGCGCCGGCGGGATCTGCGTGGCCAGCCACCTC
>CAIXSE010000151.1 GCA_903921965.1 uncultured Thermoleophilia bacterium
CGCCGCGGCGCCCGCGTACCCGAGGTACGCCGACAGGGCGGCGGCGCCGTCCTTGACCGCCGCGATGCACGCCTCCCGCTCCGGCGAGCCGAAGCGGCCGGTCGGGACGACGAGGCCGATGCTGCCGATGACACGTCCCACCTGGTCGCGGACCGGGGCGGCGACCGCACAGGTACCGACGTTGCGCTCCTCGATGTCGAGCGCGACGCCGTCGCGGCGGGCGCGCTCGAGCTCGGCGGCGAGCTCGTCCGGGTCGGTGATGGTGCGCGGCGTGAGGCGCTCGTGCGGCGTGGCGACCACGCACGCCCGCTCCTCGTCCGGCAGGGACGCCGCGAACATCTTGCCGTGCGCGTTCGCGGTGTCGCCGATCACGCGGCCCACGGCGACCTCGCGCTTGTGCGGCCGTGGGGAGTCGACCATGTCGACGCACACGGCCGAGCCGTCGACGTCGACGGCCAGCGTGGCGGACTCGCCGGTCTGCTCCACCAGCGCTTCCATGTACGGGCGGGCGATGGTGACGAGCTCGGCGTATCCCTCCGAGAGGTAGGTCGAGGCGAGCAGCGCCGGGCCCAGCCGGTAGCGACCGCTCGTGCGGTCGGCGACCAGGTAGCCGGCGCTCTGCAGGGTCCGCGCCATGCGGTACCCGGTCATGCGCGGGAGCTGGAGCTCGGCGACCATCTCGTCGAGCGTCCACTCGCGGTGCACGGAGTCGAAGAGGCTCAACATGCCCAGCCCCTTGGCGAGCGCCCGGACGACGAACGCGTCGCCGCGTTCCGAGCCGTTCGGGGCGCCGGCCGGCCGGCGCTTCTTCGTACCTGTCCGGGTCTCGCGTGGCATCGGGACGGCTCCCCCCGCCGTCAGCTCGCGAACATGGCGTCGATGTCGGCCTCGGCCACGTCGTAGCGGTTCCCCGAGGGCAGGACGGGCTCGTCGCGGCAGAAGGCCGGCAGCCGGTCGTCGGCGGCGGTGAAGCCGGCCCCCCGATTGAAGGCACGCTCACCGCGCACGACGTCGTTGCCCATGCTGATGAGGAAGTCGTCCGGCAGATCCTCGCCGGTCACGGCGCGGGCCGCCGCGACCAAGAGGCCCTGCAGCTCGGGAATGTCCAGCGCCGGCAGCGTCGCGAAGAGACACATGCCCAGGGAGTCGATGGCCGCGAAGTAGCACTGCAGGAACTCGGAGACCTGCGCCTGGCCCTCGGACGAGGCGGCGTCGTACCCCGGGTTCGCGGGGCTGGGCAGGGCGTTGCCGGCCGTGTGGTCGGCGCCCTGGGTCGACGTGGCGTAGGTGGTGCCGGTGCCCTTGAGCACGCGCGGGTCGTAGGCGGCGAAGCTCTGGCCCTTGACGGCGGGCACGCGGGCGACGCCCAGCGCCTTGCCGGTCACGGCACAGCCGTCGGCGAGCAGGCGGGCGTTCCCGTCGCCGCTGGTGAGCCCGGCCAGCATGTCGTGCGCACCCTGGCCGTCGCCCCACCGCAGCAGGCCGGCCTCCATGGCGACGCCCATGGCGGCGCCGACGTCCATCGTGTCGAGGCCGAGGTCGTCGCAGAGGCGGTCGATGCGCGCCACCTGGTCGATGTCGTCGATCAGGCAGTTGGAGCCGACCAGGCCGATGGTCTCGAACTCGAGGCCGGAGGTGATCGGCACGCCGTCCTCGTCGGTGTACACCTGCGAG
>CAIXSE010000152.1 GCA_903921965.1 uncultured Thermoleophilia bacterium
CGCCGGGGCCGGCGCGGCGGACGCGGAAGCGGCCGCGACGGTGCACGCCGCCAGGGCGGCCGCCAGCACGAGCGCGGCGAGAGCGACGAGCGCTCGCGCCGCACGGGCGCCGCGACTGCACGGGCCGGTGTGCACGTGCTCCGCAGGTGTCCGTGTGCGCAGACTGTCGCGACGTGTCGTCGGTCCCCTCATGGCGCCTCCTGGGTCGGTGCCCCCTCCTGCTGCCGGTCGGACTTCCCTCCCGGTATCGGTGCGGGCCGCGCGCTCCTTGACCGGTCCGACCGGCCGGCACCGGCGACGCGGGCGTCCTGCCGGAGAGACGGCTCGTCGTGCGGCCATCCCGGCGGCCCGGCGGGTGTATCCTGTGCGCCGCAGTGACCAGCCCCGCGGCGGCCAGCGCCGCTCACCGTCCCGGAGGTGCCCATGGCCCCGTTCTGTTCGTGTCAGCGTCCCTCTGCCGGAGCGTCGTGCGTCGGAGCGGCGCTGTGACCCCCCTGCTCGCCGACACCGTCCTGCACGGGGCCTCCGAGCTCGTGACGATGAGCGCGCCGCCGGCGGACGGCCTCGGCGCCATCGAGGGCGGAGCGCTGGCGGCCCGTGACGGCGTCGTCGTGTGGGTGGGGCGCGAGGCCGACCTGCGTGACGCGGTCGAGCTCGCTCCCGACGCCCTGGACATCGACGCGGAAGGCTGCTGCGTGCTGCCCGGCTTCGTCGACTCGCACACACACGTGCCCTTCGCCGGCTCGCGAGCCGCCGAGTACGGGGAACGGCTCGGCGGCGTCACCTACGCCGAGATCCTCGCGCGAGGCGGCGGCATCAACGTGACGGTGGGGGCGACGCGCCAGGCCACTGAGGATGAGCTGGCGCGCCTCTGCCGCACACGCTACGACAGCATGCTGCGCCACGGCACCACCACGGCCGAGGTCAAGAGCGGCTACGGCCTCACCGCCTCCGACGAGGCCAAGCAGCTGCGCGCGGCCGCGGTGGACCACCCGCTGCGCCGCGAGTACACGTTCCTCGGCGCCCACTTCGTGCCGCCGGAGTACGCCGGGCGCGCCGACGACTACGTCGGCCTGGTGTGCGAGGAGATGCTCCCGGCTTGCGCGCCGCTCGCTTCCTGGTGCGACGTGTTCTGCGACGAGGGCGCCTTCACGGTGGAGCAGTCGCGCCGCGTCTTCCTGGCGGCGCGTCAGGCGGGCCTCGGCCTGCGCATCCACGCCGACGAGATGGCCCGCTCCGGCGGGTCGCTGCTCGCGGCCGCGCTCGGGTGCGCCTCCGCCGACCACCTCATCCACGCGACGTGGGAGGAGATCCAGGCGCTGAGGCAGGCCGGCGTGGTGGCGACCATGCTGCCCGGCACGAGTTACACACTCGGCGTGCAGTTCGCCCCGGCGCGGGCCTTCCTCGAGGCCGGGGTGACGCTCGCCCTGGCCACCGACTACAACCCGGGAAGCTGCAACTCCGAGAACCTCCAGCTGATGGTGTCCCTCGCCTGCCAGGGCATGAAGCTGACCCCGGACGAGGCGGTGTACGCCGCCACGCGGGGAGGCGCCGCCGCCCTCCGCCGGGATGACGTCGGCAGCCTCGAGCCGGGCCGGCGCTGCGACTTCGTCGTCCTGTCGGCGGCGAGCCGCACGGAGCTGCCGTACCACTTCGGCGTCAATCTCGTGAGCGACGTGGTCGTCGGCGGCCGTGTGGTCGTGCGCGACGGCCGGGTGGTGCCCGGCGGCGACGCGCCGGCGCCGCCTCCCGCGCTCGGTCCCCGTCCGGGGGCGGGCCCGACCGCCTGACACAGGCTCGGCCTCCGGGCCGGCACAGGCACGACTTCTTCCGGCGGTCTCTCTTCGGGTCGGGTCCCGCGACGTCGCGGGACCCGGCCCGCTCACCTGTGCGCACTTTTCCGTCCGGCCCCGGACCCATACTGCTCCTTGACACGAACACGGGTTCGCCCTAGGCTGCATACGAACACGTGTTCGCTATCGAGGAGGAAACGGTGGAAGGTCTGACGCGGCGACAGGAGCAGGTGCTCGAGTTCATCCGCGAGAGCGTGCGCGTCAACGGCTACCCGCCCACGGTGCGCGAGATCTGCGCAGGCCTCGACCTCTCGGCGCCCGCCACGGTGCACGTCCACCTCGCCAACCTGGAGCAGCTCGGCTACATCCGGCGCGACCCGACCAAGCCCCGGGCTCTGGAGCTCGTGCAGGAGCAGCGGCCGTCGCGTCCCCTTCCGCTGGTCGGCCAGGTCGCTGCCGGCCAGCCCATCCTCGCCGAGGACAACATCGAGGACTTCGTCGACGTCCCGTCGTTCTTGAGGCGCGACGACGGCGACTTCGTCCTGCGCGTGCACGGCAAGTCCATGCAGAACGTCGGCATCTACGACGGCGACTACGTGGTCGTGCATCCTCAGCAGCAGGCGGTCAACGGCGAGATCGTCGTGGCCCGCGTCGGGGAGGAGGAGGCCACCACCAAGCGCTTCTTCCAGGAGGGGCGCACCGTGCGCCTCATGCCCGAGAACGATGCGTTCGAGCCTATCGTCGTCAACGCCGACGAGGTGGACCTCGTCGGCAAGGTCGTGGGGGTGCTTCGTCAGCTATGAGTACCGTGCCGCTTGCCACAGTCGTCCTGCCCACCCTCGCCGAGGTCGTCGACGAGTCGCTCGCCGTCGCCCTGGCCGATCACACCGGCCCGTGCATCTGGTGCGGCAGCCCCGCCGTCACCGTGGTGAGCGCGGACTTCTGGAGCGGCCAGGTCGTCGTGCGCTGCCGTGAGTGCGGCAGCGAGCTGAGCGGTACGGTGCCCCGTCGTCTCAGGAGCGTCCAGGCGTGACGCCCCGCACCTCGTCGCGCGATGGGCGGCCCCTCGCCCTGGTGCCGGAGTCCGCACCGGCCCACGCGCGCCGGGCCAGTGCGGTCCGGCGCCGCGGCAGGGCGGCCAGGCGCCACGTGCGCCGGCGCCGTCTCGCGGGTCTCGTCCGCTTCGCGGTGTTCCTCCTGCTCATCTTCATCGCGGTGTGGGCCGGCGTGCGCGTCGCCCACGCCGGCACCGACGCCAGCGTGTACACCGGTCACCACTACGTGGTGCGCGCAGGCGACACACTGTGGTCGATCGCGGCTCGGGAGTACGGCCCGCAGTCCGACCTTCGCCGGGCCGTGTACGAGATCGAGCAGGTCAACGGTCTCTCTCGCGCCGCCCTCCAGCCCGGCTCCGATCTCACGCTGCCGTATCTCGGCGAGTGAGGCGTGGCGGCCGCCGCGCCCGCGACGCCGCCACGGTGGGGTATACTTGCCCGGCGCCGGGACGTGGCGCAGCCTGGTAGCGCACCTGCTTTGGGAGCAGGGGGCCGGCGGTTCGAATCCGCCCGTCCCGACCAGTCGCCTACGCGGGCGGGAGTAGCTCAGTTGGCTAGAGCATCA
>CAIXSE010000153.1 GCA_903921965.1 uncultured Thermoleophilia bacterium
CAGCGTGCACGTGCTGGCCGGGCCCAGCCGGATGGAGCCGGGCCCGGACGGCGGGCTCACCCGTCTCGTCGGCTGTCTGCAGGACGTCACCGAGACCCTGCGCCTCCAGCAGGACCTGCGGGACACCGCGGAGCGCTTCCGCCTGCTTGCCGAGAACGCCTCCGACGTGGTGTTCCACCAGGTCGAAGGAGTGATCGAGTGGATCGGGCCGTCGGTCGAGGAGCGGCTGGGCTGGAGAGTCGAGGACCTGGTCGGCCGGCTCACGGTGGCGCTGTGGCATGCGGACGACAGGGAGGCCGTCACGGCGCTGCGCGAGGCGGCCTACGCCGGCGTCCCCGGCCAGGCGGAGGCGAGGATCCGCACGCGGGACGGCCGCTACGTGTGGGTGGACGCGACGGTCCGGCCGTACACGGCCGAGGATGGGCGCAGCGGCATGGTCGGGGCGCTCCGCGACATCCAGGCGGAAGTGGAGGCCCGCGAAGCGGTGGCCGCCAGTGAAGAGCTCTACCGCAGCATCACCTCCACCGCCCACGACGGCATCTTCGTGCACACCCGCGAGGGCCGCATCGTCGCCTGGAACGAGCGGGCGTCCAGCCTGCTGGGGCTCGACACGATGACCGACCTGGACGACCCGCGCGGCGGATGGCAGCTGGGCTCCTGGGAGTTCGTGCACGAGGACGGCAGGCCCTTCACGCCCGATGAGCGTCCCAGCGTGGTGACGCTGACCACCGGCCAGGCCTGCATCGACGTCGTCGTCGGGTTCACGCGCGACGGCGAGCAGCGCTGGCTCAACGTGTCGACCAGCCCCCTGACCTCGCCGGGGCAGGACCTGCCGCACGCCGTGGCCGTCACCGTCCGGGACGTCACGGAGGAGCGCCGTGCCCGGGAGGCGCTGCGCGAGTCCGAGGCCATGCGCGACCTCGCGGAGAAGAGCGGCCGCATGGCGAGCTGGAGCACCGACCTCGCCACAGGGGAGACCTCCTGGAGCGCGGGCGTGTCCGCGCTCTACGACATCGATCGCCGGACGCTGACGCATGAGCCGGCGGGACGTGACCTGATGAGCGCGGTGCTCTCCCGCGTGGACCGGGCGGATCGCGAGGTGATGCTCCGGCGTCTGCGGCACCCGGAGGCGGGTCGCGCGTCCGTCGTGGACTACCGGGTGCGCCATCGGGACGGGTCCGAGCACATCATCAGCGGTACGGCGGAGGTGGAGTACGACGACTCGGGGGCGGCGGTGCGCATCAGCGGCTATCAGCAGGACGTCACCGAGCAGCGGCGCGCCGAAGACGAGATCCGCGCGCTCAACGCGGACCTGGAGCGTCGCGTCCGGGAGCGTACGGCAGAACTCGCGGCGCGGACGGCCCAGCTGGAAGCGAGCGCCGAGCGCCTGCGCGCCGCCAACCTCGAGCTCGAGTCCTTCTCCTACTCCGTCTCGCACGACCTGCGCGCCCCGCTGCGCGCCATCGACGGCTTCAGCGAGATCCTCGTCGAGGATTACGCCGCCGTGCTCGACGAGGCCGGGCTCGGTCACCTCGCGCGCATCCGCGACGGGGCTCAGCGCATGGGGCGGCTCATCGACGACCTGCTCGCTCTCTCACGCATCGGCCGTCACGAGCTGAAGCTCGCGGAGGTCGACCTGAGCGAGACGGCCGCGGCGGTCCTGGCGGACCTCCGGGCCTCAGCGCCCGACCGCCGGGTGGAGGCCGCCGTCCAGCCCGGCTGTCGCGCGACGGCCGACCGCGGTCTTGTGACCATCCTGCTCACCAACCTCCTGGGCAACGCCTGGAAGTTCACGGCCGGCCGCCAGACGGCGCACATCGACGTCGGCGCCCGCGAGGAGGGCGGCGCCACCGTCTTCTTCGTGCGCGACGACGGCGCCGGCTTCGATGCCGCCGACGCGGACAAACTCTTCCGGCCGTTCAGCCGGCTGCACGCCCAGAGCGAGTTCGCCGGCAGCGGGATCGGCCTGGCCATCGTGCAGCGCATCGTGACGCGCCACGGGGGGCGCTGCTGGGCCGAGGGCGAGGTGGGCGCCGGTGCCACCTTCTTCTTCACGCTGCCCGACCCTGCGGTCGCCGGGTGACGGGCAGGGTCCATCGACGAGCGGGACGTCGCTCGCCGGGCGGGGCGCGCCCGCGTTGCCTGCCGCCCTCCCGGGGCGCGACGCCCGCGTCTCCCTGTCCGGCCGTGCCGCCTGGTCCTGGTGGTCGAGGCCGCACCCGCGGAGGTCCGCCCTCTCCGTGTGGGATGCATGCCCGTATTGCCGCCGACGGGGTCGCACCTATGGCGTTCGCCATAGAACGACCCCGCAGAACACGCTGTAGGCGGGCACCCAATGCGTGCGTACTATCGAGGTGAAGGAGGCGGGCACGTTGCATAGTCATTCCCGCGGCACGCAGGAGTCATCGGGCACGCCCGCGGGCGTGGGCGACGCCTTGCTCGCTGCGGTGGTGTCCGAGCGCGATGGCCTCTTCTTCGTCCTCGACCGCGACCTGCGCTACCTCGTCTTCAGCGAGGGGCACGCGCAGGCGTTCCGCGACCTGTACGGGACCGAGGTGGCAGTCGGCAGGCCGATCGCGGACTGCATCACCGTGGAGTCAGACCGCGAGGAGGTCCTGCCCGATGCCCGGCGGGCGCTGGCGGGCGAGACCTTCACGACCTCGTCCACGTTGGGCGCGGCCGGCAGGGAGCGCTCCTACGGCCTCACGTGGTCGCCGCTGCGCCTGGCCGACGGCAGCATCGGCGGCGCCGTCCTTTTCGGGCGGGACGTGACCTCGCTGGCCGCGTCGCGGGATGCGCAGCGCCTCGCCGAAGACCGGCTGCGCGTGCTGATCGACAGCCTGCCCGATGCCGCCTGGCTCGTCGACCGCGACCGCCGCATCCTGCTCGCCAACGAGGCCTACCGGCTCACGGAGCTCCGCGCGGGCGGCCGTCCGACGGCCGAAGGCGACGTGATCGCGCGCGAGGGCTACGCGCAGGATGTGCTCGACGCCTGGGAGGCCTGCTACATGCGCGCCTTCGGCGGCGAGGCGTTCACCGCCGAGCTGTCCTACGACGGCGCCGACGGCCGCCACACCTCCGAGGTCACGTTCACACCGCTGCGCGAGGGCGAGCCGGTCGAGCGCCTCGTGGTCACCGCCAGGGACATCACCGCGCGCAGGCGCGCCGAGGAGGCGCTGGAGGCCGCGGAAGAGCAGTACCGCCTCCTCGCCGAGAACGCCGCGGACGTCGTCTTCCGGCAGGTCGACGGCGTGCTGGAGTGGATCGCCCCGTCGGTCAGGGACCTGCTGGGCTGGGACCCGTCCGACCTCATCGGCCGCACCACCATCGACCTGTTGCACCCCGACGACCGGGAGAGCGCCGCGCGCGCCAGGGCAGCGGCCCACGCCGGTGAGACGATCCGGGCGGAGGGCCGCCTCCGGACCAGGGACGGCAGCTACGTGTGGGTGGAGACCGTGGCCCGTCCCTTCACCGCGGCCGGCGGCCGCCCGGGCCAGATCGGCGCACTGCGCGACGTCACCGCCCGGCGCGCCGCCCTGGACGAGCTCGCCGCCTCGGAACGGCGTCTGCGCGCCACTCTCGACTCCATGCTCGACCCGCACGTGCTGCTCGAGGCCGTGCGCGACGGGGACGGACGGATCGTCGATTTCACCTACGCCGACGCCAACCGCGCGGCGTGTTTCTACATGGACATGGCGCCCGAGGAGCTCGTCGGCGCCACGGTGCTCGAGCTGCTGCCCGGTCAGGCGAGCTCGGGCATGCTCGCGCTCTACGCCGAGGCGCTCGAATCGGGCGAACCGCTCGTGCTGGACGACTACGCGTACCCGCACGAGATCGTCGGCTCCGAACGCCGCTACGACATCCGCGGGGTGCGCGTCGGCGACGCCCTCAGCTTCACCTGGCGGGACGTGACGGAGCGGCACGAAGACGAGCGGCGGCTCGCCGCATCCGAGGAGCTGTACCGCTCCGTCGTCTCGACGTCGCACGAGGCCATCTTCGTCCAGCAGCCCGGAGGGCGCATCGTCGCCTGGAACGACGCAGCCACCCGTGTCTACGGCATCGCCGAGGCCGCGGCGCTCTCCAGCCCGGATGGACTCACGCACCTGCTCCCCGACGTGGTGCGCGAAGACGGGAGCCCCGTCCCCGTGGACGAACTGCCGTCGCGGCGCACGCTCGCCACCGGCGAGCCTTTCTGCGACGTCGTCCTCGGCTTCCGCCGTGGCGACGAGCAGCGCTGGATCAGCGTCTCCACGAGTCCGCTCTTCGAGGACGGCGACGACGCGCCCCGTGCGGTCGTCGTCAGCGCGGGGGACATCACCGACGCTCGAGAGGCCGAGCGCGCGCTGCGTCGCATCGAGGCGGCGCGCGACGCCGCCGAGCGAGCCGGCCTTACCGGCGTCATGCAGGTCGACTTCGAGAACGACACGATCCTGTGGTCGCTCGGCATGTACGCGCTCTACGACATCCCCGTTGACGGGTCCGTCGGGCTTGCGGTCGACCGGCAGCTGCGTCTGGGCGCCGTCGCCTCGCGGCTCGCACCCGATGACGTTGAGCGTTTCCAGGAGGCGATCAGGACGGCGCGCGCAGGGACTCCTTCATGGGCCACCGACCTGCGCGTGCTCCACCGCGACGGAGGCGAGCATGTGCTGCGTCACACCGTGTCGCCCGCGCGTGGCCCGGACGGCCGCATCGTCAGGCTCGACGTGCTCTGCCAGGACGTCACCGCCGCCCTCGCCGCCGGGGAGGAGATCGCTCGTCTCTCGGCGATGCGCGACGTCGCCGAGGAGGTTGCTCGCCAGGGCAGCTGGCGATGGGACCTCGACACGAACGAGGTGGAGTGGTCGGCGGAGATGTACCGCCTGCACGACCTCGACCCGGCCGAGCTCCACGGCGAGTTCGCCGTCGTGATCGAGACGCGCCTGCACGCCGACGACAGGCCTGCGGCCACGGCTGCCGTGGCCAGGTACCTCGCCGAGGGCGGCCCTCTGGAGTACCGGTATCGCGCCGTGCACCGTGACGGGAGTGTCCGTGTCATCGAGACGATCGGCACCCAGGTCGAAGGTGAGGCGGACGGCGCCCGGATCCTGAGCGGCTACTCCCGCGACGTCACCGCCGAGGTCGCCGCCGCCGCCGAGGTCGCGCGCCTGCAGCAGATGCGCGACCGCGCCGAGGAGATTGCCCGGGTGGGCAGCGTCGGCGTGGACCTGGAGACCGGTGCGTCGACCTGGTCGCCGGAGGTCTACCGGCTGCTGGACGTCGATCCCGAGGCAGGGCCACGCGGCTTCCTCGCGCTCCTCGAGACGCGCGTGCACCCCGACGACCGTGACGGCCTGCGCGACTCTTTCGCCCTGCCGGCTGCCGGGGACGCCTCTCTCGCCAGCGACTTCCGGGTCGTCTGGCGGGACGGCTCGGAGCACGTCCTGCACCGTGAGGCGACGGTCGAGCGCGACGGCGACGGCCGGCCCCTGCGCGTCACCGGCTACCTGCAGGACGTCACCGCGCAGCGCGCCCTCGAGGAGCGCCTGCGGCACTTCAACGAGGAGCTCGCCGACCGCGTCTTCGAGCGCACCGCCCAGCTCGAGGCCGCCAATCGCGAGCTCGAGGCCTTCGTCTACTCGGCCGCGCACGACCTGCGCGCCCCGCTGCGCGCCATCGACGGCTTCAGCGAGCTCGTCGCCGAGGGCGCCGCCGACAGGCTGAACGAGGCCGAGCGGGCCGACCTGCAGCGCGTGCGCGGCGCCGCCCAGCGCATGGCCCTGCTCATCGACCACCTCATGACGCTCGCCCGCGCCAGCCGCCAGGAGCCGAGCCTCGAGCCGGTCGACGTCACGCGCCTGGTCTGCAACGTGGCCGCCGAGGTCTGCGGCCCCGAGCCGCAGCGGCCGCTCGAGCTCGTGGTCGCTCCCGGTCTCACCGCCGTGACCGACGCCGGCATCCTGCGCCAGGTCCTCACCGACCTCTTCGAGAACGCCTGGAAGTTCACGGCCCGCCACGAGACGGCGCGCATCGAGGTCGGCAGCTGCGAGGTGGACGGCGAGAGCGCCTTCTTCGTGCGCGACGACGGCGCCGGCTTCGACCCGGCTGCAGCCACGCACCTCTTCGGCCCCTTCCAGCGCTACCACGCGGCCGCCGACTTCCCCGGCGACGGCATCGGCCTCGCCACGGTGCAGCGCCTTCTGGCCCGCCTCGGGGGGCGCGTCTGGGCCGAGGCGGAGGTCGAGAAGGGGGCGACGTTCTACTTCACGGTGGGGAGCCGCGGGTCGCGGGCGCGCAGCTGAGCGAGGCCTGGCGGTCGGCCCGCTGCGGTTTCGGGGAACGGACCGGCGAGACGGGGTTTGGAGAGGTGTTACCGCGAGGTAACCTAAGGGCAGTCCGACGTTCCCGGTACCCTCAGGAGGATCCCCGTCATGCCCGACGACATCCAGAAGGAACTCGAAGACATCGAGGCCATGTTCGTGCAGGTCGCGAAGTCGTACACGGCCGACGGCGGCCAGGTCTCGTTCCACGGCCTCGCCCCAGCCACGCTCTTCTTCTCCGACCGTCCCCAGCGCGTGGTCGGCCACCTCACGGCGCAGCAGTTCGTCGACGAGTGGGGCAAGGGCGAGAACAGCTTCGCCGCCGACCCGCCCAACGCCGTGATCAGCTTCCTCGAGGCCGGCGACGAGGCGCCGGAGGACGCCATCGTCGTGCTCAAGGACCCGAAGCTCGAGGGCGACACCATCACCTACGGCTACGAGGTGCTCGAGGGCGCCGTACCGGCGAGCGGCGAACACGTCTCCGTGTTCATCGACCCGTTCGGGCGCCCGCTCTCGCCGGTCTCCCTGGCCGGCATGAACCGCAGGGCGCGGAGGCGCGGGCTCTGAGAAGCCGCGTCACGTTCTGCCGGGCTTCTGCCCGGCGGCAGGAAGAGGGCGGCTCGAGACCTCCGGCCGCCCTCTTCCGCGTACGACACCGCACGCGCCGTCCCCTGCAGCCGCCGGCAGGCGAGCGCCGCCCCGGCGCGAATGGTACGAGGACGACATGACGGGCGGCCGCGGCACGCACCGGGGCACGCCGGCAGAAGACGGGAGGTCACGGATGAACGACCAGGCACCGCGCCCCGAGGCGAGCCCGGGCGATCAGGACGTAGGCACCTGGCTCGCCCACGCGACGCGCGCCAGGCGCCAGAGCGACATCGACTTCCTCAACGACCACCTGGAGTACAGGCGCCTGTTCAGCGAGGCCTGGGGCACGTTCCTGCTGGTGCTCGTGGCGGCCGGCGGCGGGGTCGTCGGCGCCCAGGCCTACGGCTCGAGCCTCACCCTGGCGAGCAAGGCGCTGGCGCCGGGCATGATGGTGATGGCCATGATCTTCTTCATGGGCACCATCAGCGGCGCCCACCTGAACCCCGCCGTCACGCTCGCCTTCGCGGTGCGCGGCAACTTCCCCTGGAGGCGGGTACCGGGCTACATCGTCGCGCAGTTCGTCGGCGCCGTCCTCGCCTGCCTGGTGCTGCAGTGGCTGTTCGGCGGCATCATGAGCGGAGCCACGGTGCCTTCCGACGGGGTCAGCCCGCTCGTCGCGGTGCTCACCGAGGGCCTGCTCACGCTCGGCCTCGTCAGCGTGATCCTGGGGACGGCCACCGGCGCCCGCAACATCGGCGTCGCCGGGGCGGTGGCCGTGGGCTTCTACATCGGCCTCGTGTCGGTGTGGGGGGCGCCGGTGACCGGCGCCTCCATGAACCCGATGCGCTCGTTCGCCCCCGACCTCGTGGGCGGCGACCTGACGCACTACTGGATCTACCTCGTCGGCCCGCTGGCCGGAGCCATGGTCGCGGTGCTCTTCGAGTACATCCTGCGCGGCAAGGCCACGCAGGCCGGAGCGGCCGCGGCGCAGGGGATCCTCAGCGAAGACAATCCGTCGGGGCTCTGAGAGTCGTCGGGCGCGCCGCCGGCGCCGGTAGGCCGGGCGCTCAGCGCGCCCCCTCAGGCGCCCGGTCCGCCCGTCAGGCGCCGAGCCAGGCGCGCAGCGCGGCCTCCACCGGCTCGCGGCCGCGCTCGACGCGCGCGTCGAAGCGGCGGGCACGCGCGCGCACCTCGCGCAGCTGGGCCGGCACGGCCGCCTCCTGCGCGAGCTCCACGACGCGGTCGAGCAGGGCCACGTCGTCCTCCTCGCCCGGGATGGGCTCGCCCGCGGCGATGCCGCGCAGGCCGCGGACCACGTCGGCGGCGAACTTGCTCCAGTGCGCGGTGCTGACGACCAGCACCGGAGCCCCTTCGCCGCCGAGCTCCTCCGCGACCTTCCAGGCCACGGCCGTGTGCGGGTCCATCAGGTAGCCGTGGCGCTCGTGCACCTCGCCGATCGTCCGCAGGCAGGTGTCGTTGTCCACCCACGCGCCGGTGAGCATGCTGGTGAGCTGGGCCCGCGTCGCCACGTCGACCTCGAACCGGCCCTTCTCCTTCAGGTCCTGCATCCAGCCCCTGATGACCTCCGCGTCGCCGCACAGGTCGTACAGCAGGCGCTCCAGGTTGGACGAGATCAGGATGTCCATCGAGGGTGACGGCGTCTTCACCAGGCCGCGCGACGAGATGTCGTAGACGCCGGTGTCGATGAAGTCGCTGAGCACGTTGTTGGTGTTGCTGGCGCAGAGCAGGCGGCCGATGGGCACGCCCATGCGCTGCGCGTAGTACGCGGCGAGGATGTTGCCGAAGTTGCCGGTGGGCACGCAGACGTCGAGCGGGTCGCCGGGCCTGAGGTGGCCGAAGGCCGCCATGTCGGCGTAGGCGCTGACGTAGTAGACGATCTGCGGCATCAGCCGGCCCCAGTTGATGGAGTTGGCCGACGAGAGGGCGAGGCCGTGCTTCGCGGCGAGCTCCTCGGCGAAGGCGCCGTCGTCGAACACGGCCTTCACCGAGCTCTGGCAGTCGTCGAAGTCGCCGCCGAGCCGGAACACGCTGAGGTTGTCACCCGGCTGGGTGACCATCTGCAGCTCCTGCAGCGCGCTCACGCCGGCGTCGGGGTAGAAGACGACGATCTTCGTGCCGGGCCTGTCGGCGTAGCCGTTCAGGGCCGCGACGCCGGTGTCGCCGCTGGTCGCCACCAGGATGAGGAAGTCCAGCGTCTTGGGGTCGCGCACTCGCGCCTGGCCGAGAGCCTGGCTGAAGAACAGCGGCATGCACTGCAGGGCCATGTCCTTGAAGGCCAGCGTGGGCCCGTGCCACAGCTCCAGCACGAAGCGATCGGAGGTGAGCTTGCGCACAGGCGCCTCGTGCGGGTCGTCGAAGTTGTCGCCGTAGGCCGAGGCGGAGATGCGCAGCGTCTCCGCCGGGTCCACGTCCAGCCCGAACGCCTGGTACACCCACGCAGCCCGCTCGAAGTAGGGCAGGCCCGCCAGCTTGAGCAGGTCGTCGATCGAGACGAGCGGCAGTTCGTCGGGCACGAACAGGCCGCCGCCGGGGGCGATGCCCTCGAGGATCGCCTCGGTGAAGAGGCGCGGGCGGTCGCACAGGCCGCGCGTGTCCTTGTAGGTGATGAGCGTCATGGCCCGCGGATTGTATCCCATCGCCGTGGACGGCCTTCGCGCGGCCGCCGCCCGGTCGCGCGGCGAACGCTCGGGGACGCCCGACGGACCCCCGGCCGACCCCCGGCCGACCCCCGGCCGACGCCCGACGGACCCCGGCCGACGCCCGACGCAGCCTCCCGCGAGACCGGGGTTGACAGTCGCTACCGATGCTTTACGATATATCGCGTTACAGCGATACGAGGAGAACCCATGATGATGTTCTGGACTCAGGTGGCGGAGCGGGGCGCGCAGCAGCGCTGCAAGTTCGGCCACGGACCCCACGGACACGGGCGCGGTCCCTGGTCGCGGGCCCGCCGCGGTCACGTGCGCGCGGCGATCCTCTCGGTCCTCGGCGAGGGCCCCATGCACGGCTACCAGATCATGCAGCGGCTCGAGGAGCGCAGCGGCGGGATGTGGCGTCCGAGC
>CAIXSE010000154.1 GCA_903921965.1 uncultured Thermoleophilia bacterium
CCGCGGCGCCGTCTCGTCGGCCGCGGCCAGGTCGTACAGCTCGCCGTCGAGGTAGACGAGCTGCTCCCCGTGGTCGAAGAAGTAGGCCGGCAGGCCGGCCGCGCGGACCTCGTCCAGCAGCAGCCGCGCCGGCGAGCAGTCGTCGGGGCCGAAGCGCCCGTGCCGGCACGAGACCGCGTCTCTGAGCTCGTGGATGGTCATCCCCTCTCTCCCGTCCATCGCCCGGTCAGGTGACGTCGTACTCCTTGTGTCGGCAGTCCGGCCCAGGACTCACCGGAACATCCGTCTAGGCGGCGCCCCACCGGCGGCCGGATGCATACGCGCGCACAACTGCTATCCTGAGTGACGGCAGACGCATCCCCGACACCGAGCCTCCCCGTGACCGACCCCGCATCCACACGCCCCTGGTGGGACAGATTCACCCCGCGCCTCGGGCCGCGCATCCAGCTCTTCGCGGCGGCCACCGTGTGGCTCGTCGGGACGGGCTTCCTGCTGGTCAGGGGCGTCCTGTTCGTCGAGGTCCCCGGACCGCGGATGCACTTCAGCTACTGGATCCTGCCGGTCGCGCTGATCGCCGTCGTGCTCGGGGTCATCAAGGCGAGGTTCGTGCTCATCCGGTACGCCACCAAGGCCGTCCACCGCATCGAAGAGCGCAGGCACGCCTGTTTCTTCGGCTTCTTCTCGGTGAAGTCGTGGATCTTCGTGCTGGTCATGATGGGCGGCGGCGTGCTGCTGCGGCACTCCCCCCTCATCGACATGTGGTGGGGCCGTGTCACACTGTCCATCATCTACATCGCCGTGGGCACGGCGCTTGCCATCTCCGACCGCATCTTCTGGCTCGGGGCGCTGCGCTGCGGCAGGGACGCGACCCCGCGGAGCGCGAAGGCCCAGCCGGGGTGTGACGAGCCCGCGCCGCCGGCCCGCGCCGCCGGTCCTCTGGGCTGACGCGGGGCCGCGCCTCCCGGGGACGCCGGAGGCGTCAACGGTGCACCCGCCCGATCTCCGCCGCTGCACGGGTATGCTTCGCCGACCGCCGGGACGGGCCGGGAGAGCGGTCGCGGAAGGAGAGAGCCATGGAGCCTGAGGAACGCCGGAGCGCGCCGCCGCCGGCCGCCGGCGCCCGCGCCCGCGCCAGAAGGCAGAGCGCCGTGCGCGCGCGTCTCACCGCGGCGGCACTCGAGCTGTTCCGGGAGCGGGGCTACGACGCCACCACGGTGGACGACATCGTGGCCGCCGGCCAGGCCTCGCGCAGCACGTTCTTCCGGTACTTCGGGACCAAGGACGACGTGGTGCTCAACCGGCTCGACGACGTCGGCGCCGATCGGGTCCGGCACTCTCAGACGCTGCTGGCCGGGCACGCGGCGGGCGAGGCGCTGACCGAGGGCCTGAGGTTGGCGGTCGGCGAGGCGGCGAAGGACCCGAAGCTGTACGAGCTGATGCTCCTGGCCGTCGCCAGCCCCACCCTGCTGAACAGGCTCCAGGCCAGGATCGAGGGCTGGCGCGCCAGAGTGCACGAGGTGACGTCCGCGCACTTCGGCTGCGCCCCCGACGACCTGCGCCCGGCGGTCCTGACCTGCCTGGTGGCGGATGCGGGCCCGGCCGCGTTCACGGCCTGGCTCGTGGGCGGCGGGCGGCGCGACATCGTCGCGCTCGTGGACGAAGCCCTCGGGTACGCCCGCTCGGGCTGCGAAGGCATCCCGTTCGCGGCCGGCCCGGGCGCCTGAGCCGCGCGGCCCGGCCCCCGGCGTTCACTCCTCGATCCACTGCGTGAGCTTCCAGCCGAGCCAGGCGCCGGCCACGGCGCCCACGAAGCCCATCACCAGGCTCAGCAGCGACAGGGCGCTCGCGTGGAAGAGCAGCACCGGGATGTACGCCCCGACGATGCTGCCCACGATCACTCCGATGAAGATGACGGTCCTGGCCACTGCCGCCCTCCCGGGCCTGTTGCGGACGCGTCCATTCTAGGGCGTCGGGACGCGTCCGCGCGCGGCAGGGCACCGGCTCCGGTCCCCTCCCCGGCACGCGGTATGGTGACGGTCCGGCCGGCGCGCGTGCCGGTTTCACGCGCGCATCCCGGAGCGAGAATGAGCGCAAGCCCCCGTACGGGGGACCTCCGCGCGAGGAGGAGCGATGTCATCCGCGCTCGACTGGTTCCAGATCCCGGCACTCGACGCGGCTCGCGCCCGTGCCTTCTACGAGACCGTCTGCGGCGTCGAGCTGCAGGAGCTCATGCCCGGCGCGCAGATGCGGATGTGGGGCTTCCCGTCCGACCCGGCGAAGGGCGAGGTCGGCGGGGCGCTCGTCTGCGGCGAGGGCGCGGTGCCGAGCGCCACGGGCACGATGGTGTTCCTGAACGGCGGCGACGACCTGCAGGTCATGCTCGACAGGGTGGAGGGCGCCGGCGGGAGGATCCTGGCGCCCAAGACCAGGATCGACGACGAGACCGGCTACTTCGCGGTCATCGCCGACACCGAGGGCAACACCGTGGGGCTGCACTCGCGCGGGTGAGGCGGCCGGGCGACGCGGCGGCCGTCTGAGGCGGCGCGCCGGGCGCGGCTCAGGCGAGGAAGACCAGCCGCGCCTCGGGTTCGCCGCCGCGGATCTCGACCCACGCCATGCTGGGGCGAGGGTCCCACGGCAGCGGCGCGCTCGCCGTCCCGGGATTGACCCACAGGACGGGGATGCCGCCGGGACGCGCGTCTCCGCGGTAGCGGAGCTCCGCGCGGTGGCTGTGGCCGTAGAGCAGCAGCCTGATGCCCTCCTGCGCCGGCACGGGGTGGGCGGCCAGCAGCTCACGGCGCTTGTGGGCCACCACGAAGCGCAGGCCGGCGAGCTCGCCGGCGGCCTCGAGCGGCAGCTCGGCCACCTCGCCGGTGCGGTCGCGGTTGCCGCGCACGGCGAGCACCGGCGCCACGCGACCCAGCGCTGCGAGCACGTCCATCGAGCCGACGTCGCCGGCGTGGACGATGAGGTCGGCGCCGGCGCACGCGTCCGGAACGGCCGCCGGGAGCAGGCCGTGCGTGTCGGAGACGACGGCGATGCGCGCGTCGGGCGGCCGTGGCGTCGCCGCGGCCGGGCCGGACGCAGCGGCCGCCGTGTCCTCCCCGGGCCGCTCCGCCGTCACCCGGACCTCGCGGGGACGGCCACGATGTGCGGCGTGTGGCCGGTGACGGCGAACAGCCGCTGCAGGCCGTCGCGCCCGATCACGAGCGTGCTCGTGTTGACCAGAGGGTGGCACTGCAGGGCGTCTTCTCGCCAGAGGTCCTCGTCCACCACGACCTCCACCGCCCTCTCGGTGTCGTTGACGACGCCGAGGAGCGTCACCGAGCCGGCCTCGAGACGGAGGTGCTGCGCGAGGCGCGCGCCGGAGGCGAAGCGCAGGCCGCCGGCGCCCAGCAGCTGCCCGAGCGCCTTGAGGTCCACACGGGTCTCGGGCTGCACGCTGACGATGAAGTGCCGGCGCCCCTTGGCGTCGCGCAGGAACAGGTTCTTGGTCTCGGCGCCGGGAAGGCCGGGCGATTCACGGCGCGCCTCCTCGCACGTGTACACCGGCGGGTGGTCGGCGCGCACGTAGGCGATGCCCTCGGCATCGAGGAGCGCGAGCAGGCGGTCGCGCGCCTCTTCGGGCGGTCCGCCGGCCTCGGCGCCGGCCGCTCTGTCGTCGGTGTCGCTGTCCACGGTCCCGATTCTACCGGCCCGGCCCTGCGCAACGCCTGCGCCCCGCGCGCGGTGGCATACTGGAGGCAGACCCGTTCCCGTGAGGCGTCGCTGCAGACGCTGCGGCCGCGTGGAGGGCGGCCGGCGCGAGGCGTCGGACGGGACGAGAGGCCGGGGAAGGGAGTCGCCGTGGACGTCGTCCGTGGGATCCTGCGAGGCGCCACCGCCGGGGTGCTGGCGTCGCTCGTCCTGACGCTGCTGCTCGCCGCTCCTCCCCCCGCCCGGGCCACGTCCGCGCTCCGCGTGTCGGTCGCCCCGGCCGTCTTCTCCCCGAACGGCGACGGCACGCTGGACAAGGCCGTCGTCGGCGTGCGCCTGGCGCGGGCCGGGACGCTCACCGTCGGCGTGTACGACTCCTCCGGCAGGCGTGTCGCGACGCTGCAGAAGCCGAAGAGGCTCGGGCCGGGCTCGCGCACGTACGTGTGGGGCGGCCGTGGCACGGCGGGTCCGTGCGGTGACGGCCGGTACACGGTCAGGGCGAAGCTGCGCGCCGGCCGCAAGGCGGGCGCGGCGCGGTGTCCAGTCGCCGTCGACACGACTCCGCCGGTCGTGCGCCTCACGTCTCCGTTCGAGCCCACGGTGTTCGCCGGCGGCGGACTCACGACGGAGCTTCCTTACACGGTCGGCGAGCCCGAGGGCACTCATCTGGCGCTGGAGGTGTACCACCCGGAAGCCGGGTCGGGAGGGCTCAAGGATGCCCTGGGCTCGATCGAGGCCGGTGAGGCGCAGGCCGGCGGCGTGCTGGTCTGGGACGGCCGCGCCGTTCCCGGCGCGTGGCTGCCGTCCAGCCGGTACTGCCTGGTGCTGGTGGCGACGGACGTCGCCGGCAACCGGGGCGTGAGCCCGCCGCTCGGCGCCGCCGTGTTCGCCCCCACCGAGGTGAAGGGGCGCGTCGTGACCCCGGCCGGTGCGCCGGTGCAGGGTGCTGCCGTCGACGTGGTGGGCACGACGGCGCACACGACGACCGGCGCGGACGGGTCGTTCGCGCTCGCGGACTGCCCGATGGGGCTGCGCGTCCTGCGCGCCCAGAAGGAGGGCTTGGAGGCGGGCGGCGCCGGCGCGCGCGTCAACATGTCGCCGGCCGTCTGGACGATCACCATGGGCCAGCGGACGAAGGGCACGACGTACCCGGGCCTGCCGGCGAAGGGGGCGGCCGCACTCGCGGCGAGGCGTGCGGCCGCGGTCTCCCGCGCGCCCTCCTGGTACGAGGCCCCCCTGCGTGCCGGCCGCGCCGGGATCTGGGACGACCTCACGGACTGGTTCGAAAGCGACACCTACCGTGTCTCGGGCCGCTTCACGTATCACGCCGAAGACGGGACGACCCACCTGCCGATGGACCAGGTCCAGGTGGTGGTGCGCGACTACTGGATCGACTCGTTCGGCTTCGAGGTGTCGTCGGACATCGCGACCTCGTCCACGGACGCGCTGGGCAACTACGACTTCACGTACACCGACGACTGGGACGACGTGGGCACGCCGGACATCCGCGTGTGCGCGCTGGCCAAGGACAAGGACGGCGCCGTCGCCAACGTCTGGTTCCCGCTCGCCGGCCGCACCTGGGTCTGCCAGGGCGAGTACTGGGCCGACAACACGAGCGACCGCCTCCAGCGCGACTACGTGGACGAGGCGCCGGGACGGGTCGTGTTCCGCCTCCTCGACTGCGTCCGGGAGGCGCACCTCAAGGGGTACGGGCGCACGAGCCTGCACATCACGTACCCCGGCGATCCCGCGTTCCTGCGGGGCGTGCCGGCCTGCTACACGCCCTGGCTGGACACCATCCACATCAAGGACGGCAACGGCTGGAAGGACTACGTCTTCCACGAGTACGGCCACGCCTGGATGTACGCCGCCTACAACCGCGGGAACGGCGACAACGCCTGGGACGACTACGAGTGGGATGCGTCCGACACCGACTACGATTCCTTCTCCGGTCCCTGCGACCCGTGGGTCGCCCTGCGCGAGGGGTGGGCGCAGTTCATGGCGCTGCGCATGAACGGGTTCGACTACCGTCCGCCGGGCCCGGAGCCCTTCGAGTGCGACTACGACTCCGGCGGCGACGACGCGCGCGTGCCCAACTCCGTCGCGCGCGTGCTGTGGGACCTGTACGACGACACGGCGACTCCGATGTGGCGGGGCTGGGCCGGCACCGCCGCCGCGCCGGGACCGCGCCTCTGCACCGAGTACGGCCCGTTCGACGACGACATCGTGCAGGTCGCGGCCACGTCCGGGGCGGTCGAGGACGCGATCCAGCACGTCCTCGATGAGCACCACCCGGCCGCCGCGCTCGCGCTGCGCACTCAGCTGCGCGAGTACTTCGCCGGGCAGGCGGCGGTGCTCCGGGGCGTCGACGGGGCCTTCTACAGGCAGGGGATCACCGGCCCCATCAGCGAGGCGGCGCCGCACGTGGACGCCGGCACGGTGCTCGTCACCGGCGACCGGCGCGGCGACGCCTGGACGGGGACGCTCACGCTCTGGTGCCGGGTCACCGACGCCGACGCCCCCGGCGGCTCGCCCGACATGGACCGGATGCGCGTGCGGTTCGAGGGGTGCTGGAAGCCCTCCACGGTGACTGTCAGGGGCGAGTGGGCGCCGCTCGCCTACACGACGGCCGTCGCCTCCGGTCCTCCCCCTGGACAGGGCGGGAGCGGCTGGTTCAAGGCGACCTGGGACACGACGGCGCCGAGCCCGGTCGAGATCCGCCGGCTGACCGACTCGGTGGTCCCGTACTATGGGCTCAACCAGCTCGTCGCGGACGGCGTCGTCGCGGCCGGGTCCCGGCACGACGACGTCTGGATCCGCGCCGTGGCGTTCGACGGTCTTGCGGAGTCCGTCCCTGTCGAGTCGGCCGAGTTCACCGTCGACAACGGCGCCGGTCCGGCGCAGGGCGTCTCCGGCGTCGTCAGGAGCTCTGCCACGCTGCTGCCCATCGCCGGCGCGACGGTCGAGCTGCGGCAGGGGACGTCGAGCGTTGCCGGTACGCTGCTCGGCACGGTGACCACCGGCGCGGACGGCGCGTACACGTTCGCGCCCGCGCCGGGGAGCTACACGGTGATCGCCGCGAAGACGGGCTTCTCGAGCAACCATCGCGCCGTCACCCTCACGGCCGGCGCCGCGCTCGCCGGTCAGGACATCCTCCTCGTGCCCGAGAGCAGCGCCACCGGCAGCATGCGTTCCACGAACGATGGCTTCATCCGTTGGGCCCGGCAGACGGACAACCCGGCGGCCACGTTCGAGTTCTGGTACCGGCCTCTCGCTTTCGGAGGCGAGGAGTACGGGCTCGACGTCGCCGAGATCAGCCGCGACTACGCCGACTGGAAGGGCCAGGGCGCCCACCGCTGGCCGATCATGCTCATCTGGTGCGCTGCGGGCAAGGTCGCCTTCCAGGTCAACGAGAGCGTGGGCGACGAGGTCGGCCGCTGGCAGCGCGTGGTGAGCACGACCACGCTGCAGCTCGGGCGGTGGTACCACATCGCGGCGCAGAACGGCCCGCAGGGGCTCAAGCTGTTCGTCGACGGCCACCTCGAGGGGAGCAGGCCCTCGTACACCGACGGCGCGGAACCCAACCGGGGGGCGGCTGCGGGCGGCTGGTTCAGCCTCGGCGACAACCAGACGTTCGGCAGCGGCTACCTGACCGCCCTCGGCGACTTCAAGGCGCTGCGCGTGTCCAGGGTGGAGCGCTACAGCGGTGACTTCACGCCGCCGTACTCGTCGCCCGCCGACGCCGACACGGTCATCCTCGACCCGCTGGCGGGGACGACGAACGGCGACAACAGGAACTTCGTGCCGACGCCGGCGGGGCCATGACGGCCGGGGGGGCGGGAGGTCGCAGCGCCGCCCGCCCGCCCCTACAGCTCCTCGGCGAAGTAGGCGACGCTCGCGTCCAGGAGCGTGGCCAGGTCGTCGCCGCGGATCGAGTGGTTGCAGCCCGGCAGCGGCACGAACACGAACGGCTTGCCGGCCGCCTGCAGCTGCGCGATGAAGTCGATGCTGTTCTGCAGGTGGACGTTGGTGTCGGCCGTGCCGTGGACGATGAGCGGCGGCGCCTCGATGCCCGCCGCCGCCGCGATCAGGTCGGTCTGCGCGTAACCGTCCGGGTTCTGCGCCGGGGTACGCATGAAGCGCTCGGTGTAGATGGTGTCGTACATCGCCCAGGAGCCGACGCCGGCCGCGTCCACGCCGCAGCGGAACGTCTCGGGCGCGTGGAGGAGCGCGTACAGCGTGAGGTAGCCGCCGAACGACTTGCCGTCACTCCCGATGCGGCGCGCGTCCACGTAGGGCAGCGTCTTCAGGTACTCGACCCCGGCGAGCTGGTCCTGCAGCGCGACCGGCCCGAGGACGTCGCCGATGGCGGCCGCGAACGTGTGTCCGCGACCGTAGCTGCCGCGGTTGTCGAGCCGCCAGACGAGGTAACCGGCCTGCGTGTAGAGCGTGTCCCGCTCGATGGTGTTGAAGATGCCGGTGGTGCCGTAGCGGTCGGCCACCATCTGCAGGCCGGGGCCGCCGTACCAGTGCACCACGACGGGGTACTTCTTCGCGGGGTCGAAGCCCTGCGGCTTCACCAGCTGCGCGTACAGCGTGGTGCCGTCGGCGGCCTTCACCGTGTGTGACTCGCGCGTCACCGCCGGGAGGTCCACGGACGGCCCGGCGCAGCGCGCGAGCTCGTCGTACGGCGCGCCGTCCGCCGTGAGCACCTCCGTGACCGGCGGCGTGCCGGTCGCCGACCACTGGTCCACCAGGTAGCGGCCGTCGCCGGAGAGCGCCGGCTCGTGGAAGCCCGTCGCGGAGGTGAGCTGCTCGAGCTTCCCGGTCGCGATCTCCACCCGGTACGCCTGCCGCTCGAGCGGGCTCTGCTTCGTGGCGTTGAAGTAGGCCCAGCGGCCGGCCGGGTCCACGTAGACGGGCCGGCCGGCCGTCA
>CAIXSE010000155.1 GCA_903921965.1 uncultured Thermoleophilia bacterium
CGGGCAGCGGGATGCCGCAGACCTGCCCGGTGCGCTCGTAGTCCTTGCGGCCGGACCCCGTCAGGTAGCCGCGCACGATCGCCTCGACCGGCAGCGCCTGCGCCTTGTGCACCACGACGGAGCGGCCCGCGAGGTGCGCGTGCTC
Organism: uncultured Thermoleophilia bacterium; assembly: GCA_903921965.1. The sequence continues at coordinate 146 of CAIXSE010000155.1, forward strand.
GCCGTCGGCCGCGAACGGGTCGGGGTCGACGATGTGGTTGGCGATGATGGCGCTCGTCTTCGCGAACCAGAAGTTGGAGATCTGCGTGAGCACCATCCCCTTGTCGGGGATCGGCGTCGGCAGGATGACGTCGAAGGCGGAGAGGCGGTCGCTGACGACGATGAGCATCTCGTTGGGGGCATAGGCGTACACGTCGCGCACCTTGCCCCGGGCGATGAGCTCCCAGGCGGTCTCGTTGGTCTCGAACAGCGTGCCCACGTCGCGCTCCTCTCTGCGATGGTCCGACTGCGGTCTGGTGCGGTCTTCTTCAGGCTTCTTCAGGCCGGCGGCGCGCCGGCGATGAGCTCGAGCAGGGCCTCGGCGGCGGCGCGGGGACCGGCGGTGCCGGCGTCGGGCAGCCCCAGCTGCGTGCGCAGCTGCCCGACGAACACGCCGGCCGCGAACGCCGCCGCGAACGTCTCGCGGGCCAGACGGTCGTGCTGCTCCGGCCGCTGCGGCGCCCCGAACGGGTTTGCCCACAGGCTGTGCGTGAGGCCCGTCGCCGACGTCGTGCCCTTGGACATGGCCGTGCCGGCTTCGAACACGGCCAGCGCCTGCGCTTCGTCGAGGCGCTCGATGACCGGGTGCGCGCCGTCCACGGCTTCGTAGTTGTTGGCGTACAGCAGGTAGTCGACCGGGTACCCGCGCAGCACGTCCTCGAGGCTCGTCACCGGCAGGACGACGCGGGCGTTCACCTTGTTGGGGCTCATGATGACGGCGCGGTCGAGGCGCCCGAAGGCGTAGCCCTGCTGAAGGTCGTCGAGGCGCACGAAGGCGCCGATCTCGGTGCCGTAGCCGAGCACCCGGCCGTCGGCCGCCACCTCCAGCGACCCCATGTCGTCGGCGATGATGCGCACCTCGCGGATGCGGTCGCCGCCGACCACACGCAGCGCCTCGAGGGTCTCCGACTTGCCGGTCGCCGTGTCGCCGATGACGAGCACGCTCGCCCTGCGGCCGCCCGACAGCGAGAGCCGCACGTAGGCGCCGTGGAACGGCATGAGGCCGCGGTCCATGACGGCGACGTTGTGCAGCGTCAGCACCATCTTCTTGAGATAGCCGAAGTAGCCGAAGCGGTCCTCGAGCGGGACGGCGGCGACCAGCAGGCGGCTGGCGGCGTCGGCGTGGAAGACGGTGGGCAGCTCGCCGTAGCGGGCGAGCGCGGCCGGCGGGACGCCGTAGAGGTACACGGCGTCGGGGCCGGCCGCGATCTCCTCGTCCGAGGCCACCTCGAACAGGTTGGCGAGGCTCAGGCCGAGGCCGGCGAAGCGCTGGTGGAAGTAGACGAAGACGGTGAGGCGGCCGACCAGCGCCGGGTAGCAGAGCCACTCCTCCCGGCGCAGCGTCAGGCCCCGCAGCGGGTCGTCCTGCACCTCCGTGAACACGCCGGTGCGCGTGGTCGCCGGCGGGTCGAGCAGCATGGGCGGGTACATGAGCAGGTGCCGCACGAACGGGATGCCGGCCAGCAGCTCGCGGTAGCGAGGCGGGGCCGGCCACTTCTGCGGCGTGGCGTACACGCCCATCTCGGCGCCGGCCGCGACCTGGCGGTAGACGCGCGGCCGGCC
>CAIXSE010000156.1 GCA_903921965.1 uncultured Thermoleophilia bacterium
ACTTCGTGCGACGGCAGCGGCACGGCATCTTCGGGCAGGCCGCGCACGTGCTCGAGGGCACGCTCGGCGGCGGCGGCGCCCTCGCGCAGGCAGTCGCCGATGCCGATGCCGTGGTAGGCGCCGCCGGCGAGCTCGATGCCCGGCACCCTGGCGACCTGGTCCTCGATCCTCGCGACCAGGTCGACGTGGCCCACGCGGTACTGCGGCATGCCGCGCGGCCAGCGGAAGATCTCGGCGAACTCGGGCTCGGCGCCGATGCCGAGCACCTCGCGGATCTCGCTGCGCACGACCTTGACCATCTCGTCGTCGTCGAGCTGCGCGGCGGCCTCGATGCCGGCGCGCCCCAGGAAGCTGCGCAGCAGCACGTGACCCTCGGGCGCGCGGCCGGGGAACTTGCTGGAGCTGAAGGTGGTCGCCATCACCGGGCGCTGCTCGGCGCGCGGCACGACGAACCCGAAGCCGGTGAGGTCGTGCGAGACACGGTCCTTGCGGAACGCCAGCGAGCAGGTCGCCGTGCTCACGTACTCGATGGACGAGAGGTCGGCGGCAGGCAGCGGCGCGACGTTGCGCAGCAGGTCGCCCGAGGCCCAGGCGGGGGTGGCGAGGACGACGGCGTCGGCGACGACGCGGCTGCCGTCGGAGAGCTGCAGGGCGTACGCGCCGGACCCGGCACCGGAGGTGCCGCAGCCGGCGCCGCACGGCGCCATGGCCGTCACGGTCACGCCGGAGTGCAGGCGCCCGGCCGGCAGGGAGGCGACCATCGCGTCGCTCAGGTCCTGCAGGCCGCCCTTGAACGAGTAGAAGTACGAGCGCGGGCCGGGCGGTGACGCCGCGCCGCCGCCCGGGGCGCCGGGAGCCGCTGAGCCGGGGGCGCCGGGCCTGCCGGGCGCGCCCGGAGCCGCCGCGCCGGGCCGTCCCGGCGCGCCGTCCTTGGCGGCGGCCGCCTTCTGCCGCGCCTTGCGGCGCTTGAGCATGCCGAGGATCAGGCTTCGGTGGTCCTTCTCCATGTCGAGGAACATGGGGAAGGTGGCGCGCACGCTCATCTGCTCGGGGTCGCCGGCGTGGATGCCGGCCACGATGGGCTCGGCGATGCGGTCGAGCGCCTCACGGCCGAGGCGCCGGCGCACGAAGTTGCCGAGGCTCTCGTCGGCCGTGGGGTCGGCCGTGGCGGCCGCGGCCCGCGCGGCGCCGCCGCGGGGCAGCACGAGGTCCATGCCCATGCGCACCTTGCCCGGCCAGCTCATCAGGTTGCTCATGGCGAACGGCACGATGCGCGTCGGCACCATGAGGATGATGCCCTCGGGCAGCTCGTGCAGGCCGCCGCGCGCGTAGACGAAGCTCTTGCGGATCGCCTCGTTCGAGTTCTCGAAGCGGTCGGCGATGCCGAGACGGCGGGCCATCGTGATCGGCCAGTGCTTCTCGATGATGGCCGAGTCGGGCCCGCCTTCGACGACGAAGCCGTCGCGCCGCACCGTGTGGACCTTGCCGCCGAAGCGGCCGTCGGTCTCGTACAGGTGCCAGTCGACGGACGCGTCGCCGGCGCGCGCGTCTTCGAGGAGGCGCGCCGCCCCGAGCCCGGCCATGCCGCCGCCGACGACGACGACGCGGAGCGGCCGGCGGCCCTCTGTCGCGGCTCCCGCGCTCATCCGTGCGTGTGCGGGCCGCGCGGCAGCCGCGCCTGGTGCGGCCCGGGCGTGTTCGCCAGGTGCTGCACCACGACGTCGGCCAGCGCCTTGATGAACTGCGGCGAGTCGTTGGGCGGGTCGGCGCGGCGGTACTCCATGCCGAGCGCCTCGATCTGGCTCTTGAGCAGGATGTCGAGGTCGTACAGCGTCTCGACGTTGTCGCTCACGAACCCGACCGGCACCACGAGGACCTTCTTCCAGCCCTCCTCCGCGGCCTGGCGGACGACGTCGGCGACCTCGGGCTCCATCCACTCGCCGCCGCCCCGCCCGGTGCTCTGGAAGCCGAACTTCCAGTCGCCGGGCATGAGGCCGGGGATCAGCTGCGCGATGGTCTGCTGCAGCTGCTCGACGTAGGGGTCGCCCTCCCAGATCGTCTCGGCCGGCACGTTGTGCGCGGTGAACAGGACCAGCCACTCGCTGTTGTCGCAGCAGTCGAGCGCCTCGGCGGCGTTGTGGCTGATGGCGTGCACGAAGTCGGTGTCGGCGTACCAGCCCTCGAGGAGGGGGATGGCGCGGCCGCGTCCGGACTCCTGCTCGGCCGCGTCGATGGCCTTGCGGTACCGGCCGCTGGTGAGCCGCGAGGCGAACGGGCTCATGGGCACGGCGACGACCTGGTGGCCGGTGAGCTGCGCCAGGCAGTCGGCGATGGTCGGCTCGGTGTAGAGGAAGCCGTGGCGGACACGGACGGAGAACGGCAGCTCCTTGCCGAGGTGCTCCTGCAGGGCCGCGGCCTGACGCGCCGTGATGGCCGGCAGCGGCGAGGCGCCCCCGATGAGTGCGTAGCGCTCCTGCACGACCTCGACGGTGCGCGGGTCGGGCTCGCGGCCCATGAGGCGCCTCAGGAACGGGAGGATCTGCTCGGAGCGCTCCGGCCCGCCGTAGGCGAGCAGGGCGACGTCGACGGCCGGTGAGGCGGAGGTCATGACGGCGCCGCTCCTCAGACAGCTGCGGCGCTGAGCCGGTGCACCGCGTCGACCACGTACTTGACGTTGTCCGGCGGCGTCTGCGGCACGAGCCCGTGGCCGAGGTTGAAGATGTGCCCGGGGCGGCCGCCGACGCGCTTGACCACGTCGGCCACGCGCTCCTCGATGGCGCTCGGCGGGCCCAGCAGGGTGATGGGGTCGAGGTTGCCCTGCACCGCGACGTCACCGAGCTGCTCCCAGGCGCGGTCGATGTCGATGCGCCAGTCGACGCCGATGACGTCGCTCGGCACGGTGGCGACGTGGTGCAGCATGCCGGAGGCGCCGTTGCCGAAGTAGATGACCGGCGCCCCCTTGCCCTTGACCTGCTCCACGACGTACCGCACGTGCGGCAGCACGAGGTGCTCGTAGTCGTACGGGCCCAGCCAGCCGACCCAGCTGTCGAACAGCTGCACGACCTGGGCCCCGGCGTCGATCTGCGCCAGCAGGTAGTCGACGACGACGTCGGAGATGAGCGTCATGAGCCGGCCGAAGGTGGCCGGGTCCTCGTACATGAGCGTCTTGACGTGCGTGTAGTTGCGCGAGTGCCCGCCCTCGACGATGTAGCTGGCCAGCGTGAACGGCGCGCCGGAGAAGCCGATGAGCGTCTGCTTGCCGTCGATCTCCTTGCGCACCAGCCTCAGCGACTCCATGACGTACGAGAGGTCGGACGCCGCGTCGATGGTGTGCACGCCCTCGAGGTCGGCGGCGGTGCGCACGGGCCTGTCGATGACCGGCCCG
>CAIXSE010000157.1 GCA_903921965.1 uncultured Thermoleophilia bacterium
GCCAGCGGCTCGCCGCCGGTGACGCGCACCTTGCTGATGCCGCAGCCCGCGGCGACGCGGGCGAAGGCGGCGAGCTCCTCGAAGCTCAGGATCTCGTCGTGGCCGCGCGCCGGAACGCCCTCGGGCGGCATGCAGTACGTGCACCGCAGGTTGCAGCGGTCGGTGATGGAGAGGCGCAGGTAATCCACTCTGCCCTGCGCCTTGTCGGGGACGGCGTTCACGCGCTGGCGCTCTTCCTCGGACTGACGGCGCGGGGCGCCGCGGGTGGGCGTTAGCTCACACCAAGTCTAACGCTCGGGAGGCCGCGCGTCACTTCTCGATCATGACCTCGGTGGACTTGATGATGGCCCTGACCTCGTCGCCGGCCTTGAGGTCGAGGCGCTCGACGGCGTGCCGCGTGATCGCCGAGACCACCTCGTGGCCCGCGACGTCGATGACGACTTCCGCCATCACGGTGCCGAGGACGACGCTCTTGACCGTGCCCGGCAGCTGGTTCCTCGCGCTGATGGCCATGGGGCTCCTCCTCCGCTCGAGCACGTCGCGGGTGCCCGCGACCCTGTCGGCTCAGACATTCCCGCCCGAGGATTCCGCAAACGGCAGCGCCGGGCGAGCGGCTCTCGTCGTCCGCCCGGCGCCGCCTTCGTCACTTGAGCAGCGGCACGATGCTCACGCGCACCACGCCGAGGACCTTGTCGTCGTCGATCACGCTCGGGTCCGCGCTCGCCACGCGCAGGGGCCAGCTCGGCTCCCACTCCGGCCGGCCGTCGCGCATGAACGCCGGGGGCACCTTGAGCGGCCCGCCGGCGGCCAGGTCCGCCATGATCACCTTGTCACCCAGCGCCGCGATCTCGGCGCTGCTGAACATGGCCGAGTACCCGTCCATGCCGAGCACCTCGACGCCGTACCCGTTGGCCGCCAGCCTGGCGTTGAACGTGTTCTTGTTGTTGTCGTCGAAGTAGCCCACCAGCGTCTTGAGCGAGACGCCGCTGAACTGCACCGTGACGGTGGAGGGGAAGCTCTCCGTCACGGTCACCCGCCGCCCCGCCTTGCCGGCCCACGCCGACCAGGCACCCGCGGTCATGTCGGCGTCGTACTTCTTCGTCACCGTGTTACGCAGCTGCAGGTCCCAGGCGTAGGGCTCGAACGGCGTGTTGGGCGACGTCAGCGGCAGGATGCTGACCCGCACGATCCCGCGGACCTGGTCGTCCGCGACCACGTCCTGGTCGATGCTCACGATGCGCAGAGGCCAGTCCGGCACCCACAGCGGCAGCCCATCCCGCAGGAAGGCGCTGGGCACGGGCAGCGCCGCCCCATTGCCGAGGCTCGCCACGATGATCCTGTCGCCGAGTTTCTGGATCAGGGTGCTGCTGAACGTGTGGGAGTAGCCGTCCATGCCGAGGACCGAGACGTTGTACCCGGCGTCCGCCAGCTTGTCGCTGAACCCCTTCCTGTTCCCGTCGTCGAAGTACCCGACGAGCGTCCTGAGGGACGGGCCCTTGTACGTGACCCCGTCCTGAGTGAGCGACACCTGCCGGTGAGCCTTGGCCACCCAGGCGGCGAACTGCTTGTACGTGAGGTCGGCATTGAACCGCGTGGCGGCGGTGTTGCGCAGCTGGAGGTCCCAGCCGTAGGGCTCGCTCGAGCCCGCCGAAGCGACCGCAGGAACGGCCGCCAGGAGGACGACGACCACCACCAGCGCCAGCGCCCCGATCGTCCTGCGTCTCACCATCGCTCCCTCCTTTGCAAGCGTTCCACGAGGTGCAGGCCTCGCGCTTCCCGGCTCTACCATCGGCACCGGCGCCGTCCTTCGGGAGTCCGGGCCCGTTGACCGGCGGCAGGTCGTTCCGATAGCCTCACGGTATCTCTTCGAGCGCTCGAGTCCTACGGGCACGATGCCTATGGAGCTTGCGCCGGCAGGGTACAGCGGGAAACCGCCGTGTCTCCCAGGGTGGAAAGAAGAGAGGCTCGAGCGAGCTTCGCCTACCTTGGGGAGCTCGCTTTTTCGTGCTCCCCGGCAGCGCGAGCTGCGCGGTGAACGACGGGCCTGCCGTACCTCCTCCCCTGCGCCGGTGCCTCCCGTGGTTCCCGGGCCGCGCGAAGACAACGGCGCACCACTTGGAGGAGGAACGATGGCAGGTACGAAGACGAGGATCGCACGGCGCGGTCTGCTTGTGCTCGCGCTGGTGGCGCTGGCGCTCGCGGCGCTCGTCGGCACCAGCGTGGCGGCCGGCAGCGGCCACACCGCCGGCAAGGGCGCCCCC
>CAIXSE010000158.1 GCA_903921965.1 uncultured Thermoleophilia bacterium
GCCGGGGCGATGTCGATGGCCACCCCGAGCGCCTCGAGCACGTCGGCGCTGCCGCACCTGCTCGTGGCCGAGCGGTTGCCGTGCTTCGCCACGGTGACCCCGGCGCCGGCCGCGATGAGCGCGGCGGCGGTCGAGATGTTGAACGTGTGGGCGCCGTCGCCGCCGGTGCCGCAGGTGTCGAGGATGACGTCGGCGTCGACCCCGACCTTCTCGGCCAGCTCGCTCATGGCGCGGGCCATGCCGACGATCTCCTCGGCGGTCTCGCCCTTGACGCGCAGGGCGCTCAGGAAGGCGGCCGTCTGCGCCTCGCCGGCGCGGCCGCCCATGATCTCGAGCAGCACCTCGCGGGCCTGGCCCTCCGTCAGGTCGTGCCCCCGGGAGAGCTCCTGCAGGGCCGCGGTGAGCACGTCATTCGGCACCGCGGCCCCCTTCGTCGTCCCCGGGGGTGGCGGCGCCCGCGCGCCCGCCGACGTCTGCCGGCCGCCTCGCGACCTCGTCGCGGCCCATCACGAGGAAGTTGCGCAGCAGGTCGAGCCCGACCCCGGTGAGCACGCTCTCGGGGTGGAACTGCACGCCGTGCACCGGCAGCTCGCGGTGGCGCACGCCCATCACGATGCCCTCCTCGTTCCAGGCGCACAGCTCGAGGCACGAGGGCAGGTGCTCGTCCACCACCAGCGAGTGGTAGCGCGTGGCCGTGAACGGGTCGGGCAGGCCCGCGAAGACGCCACGGCCGTCGTGGCTCATCTCGCCGGTCTTGCCGTGCACGGGGTAGCCCGCGCGCCGCACCGTGCCCCCGTACACCTGGCCGATCGCCTGGTGCCCGAGGCAGACGCCGAGCACCGGCAGGTGCTCGGCGCCGAAGCGCACGATGGCGTCCATGCTGACGCCGGCCTCGTTGGGCGTGCACGGTCCGGGAGAGACGACGAGGTGCGTGGGCTGCTCGGTGGCGATCTCGTCCAGCGTCACGCGGTCGTTACGCTTGACGATGGTGTCGGCGCCGAGCTCGCCGAGCTCCTGCACCAGGTTGTAGGTGAACGAGTCGTAGTTGTCGATCATGAAGACCCGCGGCGCCGGGACGACCGGCTCGCGTGGCGCGGGGTTCAGCTCGGGCAGGGTGGTCATTGCGCGAACTCCTCGTGGGCAAGCTCGACGGCGCGCAGCAGTGCCGCGGCCTTGTTGCGGGTCTCATCGTATTCCGTTGCCGGATCGGAGTCGGCGACGATGCCGGCCCCTGCCTGCAAGTATGCCGTACCGTCCTTGACGACGACCGTTCTGATGCAGATGCACGTGTCGAGGTCGCCGCCGTAGCTGAGGTAGCCGATGGCGCCGGCGTACGGTCCGCGGCGCACCGTCTCGAGCTCGTCGAGGATCTGCATGGCGCGGACCTTGGGGGCGCCGCTGACGGTGCCGGCGGGGAAGGCGGCCTTGAGGGCGTCGATGGGCGAGCAGCCGGGGGCGAGCTCGCCGCGCACGCTCGAGACCATGTGGATGACGTGCGAGTACAGCTCCATGCTCATGAACTCGTCGAGGCGCACGGTGCCGGGGACGCAGACGCGGCCGAGGTCGTTGCGCCCGAGGTCGACGAGCATGACGTGCTCGGCGCGCTCCTTCTCGTCGGCGAGGAGGTCGGCGACGAGCGCCCTGTCTTCGGCGGCCGTGGCGCCGCGGCGGCGCGTGCCGGCGATGGGGCGCGTCTCGGCGTGGCCGTCCTGCACGGTGATCAGCGGCTCGGGGCTGGAACCGCAGAGGGCGAAGTCGTCGAAGGCGATGTAGTAGAGGTACGGGCTCGGGTTCACGGCGCGGAGCCCGCGGTAGACGGAGAACGGCGCGACGTCGACAGGCGTGCTGAAGCGCTGGCTGAGCACCACCTGGAAGGCGTCGCCGGCGTGGATGTACTCGCGGATGCGCTCCACGCCGCTCTCGTACTGCTCGCGCGTCATCGATGAGGTGACCGGGCGCGCCTGCGGCCGCCCGGCGGCGTCGCTCTCGACCTCGTGGTCCTCGGCGACGCCGTAGGCGCTCGCCGGCAGCGGGGCAAGCAGCTTCTCCTTGACGGCCGCGATGCGTTTGGCGGCGCGCTCGTACGGGCCGTCCACGTCGCGGCCCTCGACGAAGGCGTTCGCGACCACCGTGATGCGGTGCTTGAGGTGGTCGAAGACGAGCACGGTGTCGGCCAGCAGGAAGGCCATGTCCGGCAGGCCGAGGTCGTCGGGCGGCGCGCCGGGGAGGTCCTCAAGGCGCCGCACGAGGTCGTAGCCGAAGTACCCGACCAGGCCGCCGGCCAGCGGAGGGAGGCCGGCGTCGCCGGCCGCGCCCGGCTCCGGCGGCCGGTAGCTGCTGATCAGGTCGGCCGCGGCCGCGAACGGGTCGGCGTGCTCGACCTCGAGGCGGTCGCCGTTCTCCTGCACCGTCAGGCGCCCGTCGCGGTAGGTCACCAGGGCGCGGGCGCCCACCCCGAGGAACGAGTACCTGCCGAGGTGCTGGCCCTGCTCGGCGCTCTCGAGCAGGAAGGCGCGCCGCGGCGCGCCGAGCTTGAGGAACGCCGAGACGGGGGTCTCGAGGTCGGAGACGAACGAGTGGGTGATGGGCAGGACGTTGTGCGCCAGTGCGAGGCGGCGAGCCTCGACTAGCTCAGGAAGTACC